>CANRHU010000060.1 GCA_947630485.1 uncultured Lachnospiraceae bacterium | reverse complement strand
CCTGTTTTTTCTTCTTCCCTACGGATGGCTTATGAGGCGTGTCCAGCAGTAAAAGCAACATTTAACAATTACCTAATAACATATTTCTTTATCAACTGAAAACTCCTTACACAACGCAACCAAAAAATCAATTAGTCCTAATTTTACAAAACGCAATTCACATCTTGTTATAAATACATATTCCTTTCCAAGTTCCTTCGCCCTTCTCAGTCCAGCCATGGTTAAATCTGAATCATACATTCTGAAATCTCGCGGCAATTCATTAAGCAATACCTCGCAATTTCCCGTTGCTTTTAATTGATTGATAATATTTAATGATTCATTTTCCCATATAGATATAATTACAGTACTCCCCGGATAAAGTTTTTCATAAAGCTTAACTGTCTCCAAAGTAAAGTTATCCTTGGCAATCAATGGTCCCGACATAACAATCGCTACCATTTTTCGAATCTTTGTCTCTTGCTCAACAGATACAACTTGAGACGCATATTGAGGTCTCCAGCAAATCAAGCAAAAATCTTCATCCTGTTTTTCATATTCTTTTGCTAATTGCATCATAAACTGATACGTTAACTTGTCTCTATATGGTAATCGATGCATTATTCGCAATGGTAATGTCATCATAAACCTACCGAATTCTTTTATAATCATCTGATAGCCCCTCATAGATTTCTATCATATAACACAATTAAATCATTCGCCACAACGATACTATTAATATGCACAATGCAATCCTTACAGCATTTTTGTCTCTGCCTTCAATCCATACCACTTTGCTGCATCTAATTTCCCCGTCCTTTGGAAATAACTTGGATTTTGCGCCTGATATTTATATTTAAGCCAATAAAAGCCAAGGGAATCGGCATCAACTAATATAACATGCTCACATAGAAATGCATCATAAGCATCCTTCATCGTCACATAATACCCAATATCTTCTTTCTGAAGGAAATAATGATATGCGATTCGTATTTCCGGACATGCGTAGGAAATCGTTGCATCTTCATATTCCACAGGTACAGTCACATCACAGTTCATATCCGCACTGTTCACCCATCCTATAAACTGCCTGAAGCGAGCCTGCCGCTTTGCCTCTGTCTGTATTCTTACAGCTTCTTCCGTATCAAAATCACAACTGTAAAGAATCTCCAGTTCTTCTATAGAACCATATGCCAAAAAATCGGAAAGATAAAATGGTCTTGAATAGAAACTATTTAAAACGCCTCCTAGAAAGATGAGCTTTCCTTCTTGATACATACCCTGCAGCATTGAAAGTGCGCACGGATTATAATATCTTTGATCCGTACGCGTCTTCAGGACGTATTTCACTCCCATTTCTTTGGCCCGTCGTACACCAGCCAACGATGTCGTCAATTGATAGTTAAGATTACCCTTAGGATTTATGACCGGGTATTCGTTTAATATTACATCCGCCCCCTCAGCCTCGATGCTCTTGAGCATATCCTTATCTGCATCCATCCAAGTAGAAACAATAATCCGAATTCTATCATAGTATTTTCGATACATCCTGACCGTATTGAGTGTGAAATCGTCTTTCATCACCACTGGGCCTTGAAGAATAATCGCGATATCACTGAAATCCTTCTTTGTTCCTTTCACTGCGATATCATCGACACGCTTTGGAAGCACAGATAAAAGCACATATTCATCCTTCGTACAAAGTTTCGTTATGTAAGTGCTTTTCAATCCGCTCCATTTACATGGCGGCAATAACCGCAAGGCCAGATTCATCGGAAATGCGTAAATACGCAATAATAAATCAATTACTATTTTTACCAAAGTCAATTTCTCCTATCTTTATAACTACAACTAGGATTTTGTAAACATCGCAAGATTTATCTCCAAACAATAGTCCTGCAGGTAAATCGATTTTCCTCCAAAATGTTTTATCAGAATGGATAGGCCCCTTATTCCGCATAAGAATATCAACCGCAGATTCTATATCCTGTTTTCGTTATAATATTTAATTTTTTCCATCATTCAATTATAAAATGGTCTTTTCGATGTATTGTGAAATTTCATTTCAATGAACTCAAAAGTTCTTCTTGGAAAATGACTTTCCCATTTTCGTCATGCTTCATGATGTTTACATATTTGAACCCACATTCAATTGCCTTATTTACCGCAAAATCAAATCCTCCGGATAGCAGCTCTTTTTGGTGTGCATCCGAATTGATCATGATTCTCCCACCAAACTCTTTTAAGTGCTTCAGGAGAAACGTGTTGGGATATAACTCTTTTCTTCTTCTCCGGTTATATGCGCCGCAGTTTACCTCAAATATTACATCTTCTTTGCAAAGGTTCTCCATTGCCTCCAGCGCAGGCAGATAATAGCTTTTTGCGCCTTCATCCAGGCAATGCAGCTCATCGTTAAACCGCACGATTAAATCAAAATGCCCTATAATATCACAGTGCATCCTGTCAAAGGATCTTCCTACCAGATCATAGTAGGCCCGGCTCATAGAGAGGTAATCATCATGAAAATATCTGTGGCAGATGGATACAAATTGCTCCTTAGTCAAGTCAATTGCTAACGGCTGTTCCGATGGGATATTCAAGAAATGCGTTGAACCTATCGTATATTCGGCGTTTTTTGCGCATGCGGGGTCATACATATTATCAAGCTCGATTCCAGCTATTATATCTATGACCCCATTGTACTTCTGTCTCAATCGGCGGATTTCCGCAAAGTATTCCTCCAAAACCATATGGCAGTCAAAATCCATATGGCCTGAAAAACCGATCTGGCCAAATCCCAGGGCAATGGCAGTTCTGACCATCTCTTCCGGTGTATCTCTTCCGTCACAAAAGGTCGTGTGCGTGTGAAAATTTGCTTTTAACATACTGGCTGTTCTATCATCAAATTACTCCCTGAATTACCTCAGAAATAGATGTTCAAAAACCGTTCAAGGCACCACATCTGCCATTTCTGGTTGCCTGTGAATTCAGACATGTCCAAATCGTCTCTGAACTCAGACCGAGTCGGGCCTTTATAATCTTTAAAATAGTAGTCGACCGGTCTTGGCATAGGAACCTTCTCCGGGATTTCAAATTCCGGATAGCACATTTTGAATAACTCTCTTATCAGGTATTTTGACTCGCCGTTACGAACTCTTTGCAGATCAAGCGGTTCCGCCATTTTGACCATACCAGATGGGTCATAATACGGCGTGTATTTCATTCCGGCTGTTATAAACGCATTACAAAATACTCCATTTGACTCATGGGCAAACACTTCATCCATAAATCTCATATAATCTATCTTGCCGTTTGGCAGCTTGTATGGTGCAAAAATATGGTCCATCGACACAGGATCCTTCAGCACCTTAACTGGGTCCAGAAATGTCAAAAATTTGATCCATTCATCGTAGTCCCAGTCTCTGGAGAGCATCTTATCCATGCCGCCAAAAACGAGATCGCTTCCATCTGCCACAACCATCATTTCTACGCCATCTTGCTGAGCTTGTAAAGCCGCTTCCATAACCTGCGGTTCAATCGGATGCACGGGAGCGCCTTTTTTCGCCATCAGTATATCAACATTTCGCTCACATACATCCCAGTTAATATCAACATAATGCAAATTGAGCTTGTATTTTTCCGCAAACTGTTCCGCCCTGCGCATATCATCACTTCTAAACGCGCCTCCGATAAAACGGAAAGTGTATGCATCTGTTCCCGGTTTCATAAATGCCGCAAGGCAGGCTGAATCCATACCACCAGACAACATCAGACCAAGCTTCACATCGTTTTCCTTTTCCTCGAACAGCTTCTTATACGCCCTTGCAATATCCTCCGCCGTAGTGACCGTTATTTTTTGGTCATCGGGGTAAGAGATATCCTTTGCGTGGTGCATTCCATCGGCAAATTCCATATCGTCCTTGACGATGCACCTGAAGGTAAGATAAGAGCTCATGCAATAATTCTTGTCAACCATTTTTATTATCCTCCTGTATAAATATTTTTTTCATTACATCATACACCGTTCTCATTTGTTCCCTTGTTCCGATTGTTATTCGGACGCAATCAAGAAGCGAAGCGCTTTGATTTAGTTGCCTGATATAGATATTTTTCTCTCTGAGCTGGTAGTAGATCTTACTTTTTGTCTCTATATCTCTGCATTTGAGCAACACAAAATTGGATCTGCTTGGATATGCAGATAAGTTCTCTGATATCTCCCCCTGCGAGATCAAGCGAATAAACAGCTCTCTCGCCGCTTTCACTTCCTGCACATAATCCAGCATATAATCGACATGCTTCAGCGCTTCTGTCACTGCCACCTGGGTAATTGTTGGTATGTTTTTAGGGTTTCTGATTCTGTTGATCGCTTCGATATTATCTTCTGAAGCCACGAGATAACCGAACCTCAAATTGGCTAAAGCAAACGCTTTGGACATGGTGTGCGAAATAAGTACATTTTCACATGTCATAGCCAGGGAGTTCGACGATACCCCCGAAAACTCGGCATACGCTTCATCGACCACAAATAACGTATTCGGGAAACCGTGTACAAGTTCCTCTACCTGCCTGAACGACATGCAATATCCCACCGGATTATTAGGGTTACATATGTACGCCATCCGG
Organism: uncultured Lachnospiraceae bacterium; assembly: GCA_947630485.1. GTDB lineage: Bacteria > Bacillota > Clostridia > Lachnospirales > Lachnospiraceae > UBA3402. Next base: position 14,784 of record CANRHU010000060.1, on the reverse strand, counting down.
GGCTTTTCCCGCATGATGTCGCCTTTGAGCTTATCAAAGCTGAACTGGAGCTCAGGGCCAATGTCTGAGTAGATGATTCTGGCTCCGTTCCCTTCAATGGAAGATCGGAAATTGTCATACGATGGCCAGAGGAGCAGGACTTTATCTCCTTGCTTGATATACAGCTTCCCTATGTACTCATGTAAGGCATCCGAACTGGCAAAATACTGTATATTTCCGATAGGGACCCCGGAATACTGAGACAGCAGTTCTAAAAGCTCTTTATTATAGGTCAAAGGATACAGATGGAAAAAATCCTCATTTGCTACTAGCGCCTTTATAGCCGATTTCACCTCTGGCGCTGGTCCAATTGTCGATTCATTCCAGTCCAGTTTAAGTGATTTTTCCCTTTCCGCAGGTTTAACAGACCAGATTTCCTGCGGGACAGGTTTATATGGCCGCAGGTTCAGAATAAAATCATTTACAAATCGTCCGCGATCAAATTGCTGCTCATTCATTTCACGTCCTCCAGATTATGTACTCTCACAGAATCCAATGCCCTGCGGATCTGTGTGGAAGATGTACCCTGCGTATAGGGGAAGTACACGATCTTAATCCCCTCGTTGGCAAACTGCTGCTCATACTCCTGCCATTTTTCAGTGCCGTACCAATCATCCCCAACGAACATGATCTTTGCCCCCAGCTTCTTGCAGGCCGTCAACTTGTCCATATCATATTGGGGAACCGCAGCATCCACATATTTGCAGCTTCGGACAATTTCGATGCGGTCTTCGAATGGAATCATCGCCTGTTTGCCCTTGTAAGAAACAAGTTCATCAACTGTTACACCGACAATGAGCTTGTCGCACATTCCCTTCGCATTTTTAAATAAATTCAAATGGCCTATATGAAATAGGTCATAAACACCTGTGGTATAGCCAATAATCAAAAGAATTTCTCCCCTTTCCTAAAAAGTTTTTGATATTCCGTATAAGAAGTACCCATATCAATAAAGGCTTCAATATGGGTACTCACACGCTTCTCAATCGACGGTAGTCGCATATACATATAATCTCTAAAATCATCTCATCTATATTCGTCATACCTTTCTGGGATTCTAATCTGAAGATTCTCAAAAGGAACAGTGATCAAAGATGGAAAATAGTTCTTAGGAAAAACAAGCTTACATGTGGTTTTTAAAGTTGGTATCAGTCCCCATCCAAAAACACCATATCAGCTTCGGAAAAGCTGATTCTACCCCATTTTCTAGTGTTTTGTCAGCTTCCTGAGACAAGCCCCATTTTCAATATATATTATATTTTAATTCTTGTGATTCCATGTTCAGGATGCCGCTTTTCTTCTGGTGGAAGTTGCATATAATCCCCATAATATATTTTCAATACTTCATCATAATTTGCAGGTGCAGGATACATCTTTCCACAAAATTCCAATTCTATCATATTGTAATAATTATCCGATGGGACAACATAGTAGTATTGCATTCCTGCGTTAAGTCCATTTGATGCATGTGCCAGATAGCCTGTATCGCAACCGCTATATTTCTTTAATACTGCCTGCAGTTTCTTATCAAACACTCTTTTAGGAACTACCTTTAACAGACCTGCAAATACAAAGCGAAGAAACTTCTTAGGCATAGATTTGCAATACTTAACCCTATTCTTAACACTTGATGTTATAATTCCATAATACATCGCAATTCGAAATCTCCGAAACCAGTCTGCCAAAGTTCCCGGTTTGACGTTATCCAAAGGGAAAATATCTATCCAAATCCCAGTATGGGAAGTGGGAAGATTATCGACATTGTTTTCAAAAACCGTTCCATTTTTTCTTATTTTTACAAACTGTACTACACTATCTGGATCTGTGAAGCACGTCTGTAAGAAATATTTATCCCTAATTTCAAGTGCTGCCTCCTTTAGAAAACGCTCATAATCGCAGCGTTTCATGAACACATCGATATCATCGTCCCAAGGTATAAAACCTTTATGACGAACTGCCCCTAAAAGTGTTCCCCCAGCTAACTGGTACGGGATATTCTTCAGCTTACATACCCGATCCAATTCTTCCAATATTTCCAATTCTACATTTTGAACATCCTTAATTGAGATATTTGTACCAGGATAATAATAGACATATTCTTCATCGTGAGCCATTATACTATCTCCTCGTTGATCTTGCTATCTCCTCTGTTTTAAGCAAATTCTTTCGTACATATATCAAAAAAGCCATATAAATCAGCCAACATCCACTATTAAAGACACTTGCCCCAAGCGACCAGGCCAATACAACTAAACTCAGCGCCATTAAAAAATCATCCCTATGGACCATTCGCCGGATCAATACAATAAGTAACAGTATAACACCTCCTATTCCTGCTGAATTAAGTATATAAGTCAAGCTGTTCATATACTCACCTAAATCACCATATATCTTCGTCATGCGCATTTGTGTAAAATAATCGTCTATATTGCCTAACCCCAAACCGAATATCTTCCTCCATGGTTTTAATTCAAAGAAAATCAAAATTCCTCTAAGTACACGTTGGTTTCCAGATGATCCACCCTTATTAAAACTAATCTCGCTAAATCTGTATATCAACATCTTGCCAACTCCCCCAAAAAACAATATACCTATTACAGAAACCATTAAAAATAAAATAACATAGCAAATGTATTTCTCAATCCTTCCTTTCGCGATTATCCTTTTTAATGCCTTCAGCAGCCATACTGCCCACCCTAAGACCATAACACAGATACCACCTGCTGAAGTTGAGAGGAGAATGCCAAGAGAACAAAGGCCAGCTCCTATAATTGCTCTTTTTTCCCTTTTCTCACAAAATAAAAACAGAAGGACACCTATTATGACATACTGAGAAAAACCTGCTGGTTCCACGAACACAAAAGAAGGTCTAAAATTGCCATTATGCGCCCAGGTTTCCACCGCCATCATTCTTGTACTTCTTATCTCTCCACCTGCAAAAGCTTCTACTGGTAACCAAAAGAACTGCAGTTTATGGAATAAATAATATAATATACTTTGAAACACTACACCTATGCTGACTATACATGCAATTATTTTCATCAAAGATTTTCCGCACTGCAAATTAAAATAATGCGGCATATATATACATACAACAACCCCATAAAATCCATGCCTTGCAATTCGGATCAAATTCGCCATAGGAATAGATCCCCCATTGATTGAAACAGTATCTATAAAAGAAATGACAATTATATAAACCATAAAAAGCAAATAATCCGTTATTATCAATTTCTTTTTCAAAATATTGGGCATATATATTACCAAAAACGCTAACATTAAGCCATCTCCAATGCCAATATTAGCATGTATTCCGCTTTGATATATATTTAGAATAGGATATAATATGATTAGCGATGTAAATATTTTTTGTGATAGACTTATTTTATGCTGTATTGTATTTATATATATTCTTAAATAACGCATAACTTTTCCTTTTGGGGCTCTCTTATTTATTTTCGAATATTATTTACTGTATTCTCTATCTTATGAAAAGATTTATTTTTTTAATAAATAGCCGTTCATCTTTCTCAACTTCTTCTAAAAAGCGGTGGCAATTCCATGTAAATTCATCCATATTAAACTTCTTTGAATACTCGATAATCTTTCCATAAACATCATCTTCGAACACATCAATAACCATCCCAAGCCCATATTTTGTCACTACCTCTGCTAAATATGTCCTGTTTGTTACTATGATTGGTTTCTTATATAACGCTGCATCATATAATCGGTTAGGTATCGCATAAGCGACTTCTTTAGAATTCAAACTATAAATGGAATTAATAAATGTCATATTCCTATAAATTTCCGGTTTCTCCTCATTTTGATAACGACCTCCGAACTTCACGTTTTGAATATGATTCTCCCGCACATATGATACTAAATCACAGTCATCATACATTGCTCCATAGTATTCTATCCTGATATTTGGATGCTCTCGCAGGCATTCTATCAGAGCAGTATTTATATCGTAATATCTGACATACCCCACAAATCCGATAACAATATTTTGAATATCTATAGGCAAAGCCTTGTCAATCACCGCTTCTGCATTCGAAATATTATGTATAATATTTATTTTTTCATTTGGATTCAGATAATGCATAAATCCTTTCGATGAAATGAATGTACAAAATGAATTGGCTACTATTCGATCTACTAAACATTTATAAAAACTATACTTTTCATATGAATAATCTCTGAAATCAAAAATATATTTTTGATTGTATCGCTTTAGTAATATCTTATTCAGCAATACTGCTGGAACCGTAGTCAGAACGATCAATTTATCATATTGTCCATTTTTTATGATTTTTTTTACATAGGCGATATACTTAAAATATGGAATAACCTTTTTCCATTTTATCGTTCCCATCCTTCTATGAAATGTATATATATTTTCTTCATGAGTTGAGATCCCATTAGCATCGCGGTCGAAACATGTAATATCATACTCTATATTCTTCTCTCTCAATATCTTTTCATATTTCTGAATATAAGGCATATATGTCTTTGTATAAAATCCTACAATTAATATTCTCATTTTCTCAACTGTTCCTTTTATTTAATCAGATACTTCCTCAACCTCCCAAACGCCTTCAAACTCCTCTTCAGATCCGCCGGATCCCTAAGCCCCACCGCCAGCCTATGCGCAAAATACTTAGGCCGCATATAATATTTCCTTCTCGCCCCATCGCAGAAATCCACCATCTCCTGCGATGACAGCCCCGGCAGTTCCAGCACACAGTTGTGGGTGCCGTCCTCCTTGCAGTAATGGTCGTACCCGGCCTTGATATAACCATTTTCTCTAGCCCAGTCATACGCTTCTGTCCCGGGATAGGGGATCAGCGGGAAAAACTGCGCGGTATCTGTGTTCAGCTTCAGGGCCAGTTTCAGAGTGTTTTCCATGCTCTCCTTTGTCTCGCCCTTATTACCGACCATGTAGCAGGCGTGGATCAGAAGGCCTGCCTTCTTGGCGTTCTTTACATACCGGTCGATCTGCTCCAGCGTAGTCCCCTTCCTGATATTGTTCAGAATCTGCTGGTTTCCGCTCTCGATACCTGGGATGATCAGACGGCAGCCCGCCTTTTTCATCGCCTGCATTGTCTCCAGATCCAGATTCACGCGGGCGTTGCACAGCCATTTCAGCCGCTTATTCAGCTTCTTCTCAATCAGCAGACTGCAGATATCCATGACCCGCTTTTTATTGGCTGTAAAAGTATCGTCCTCAATCACCACTTCCTTTACGTCCGGAAAATGTTCGGCGATATATTCGAATTCCCCCACCACATTTTCCGGCGTTCGGAGACGGTATTTGTGCCCGTGCATAGTCTGCGGATAAACGCAGAAGTTGCAGCGGCTGGGACATCCCCTGCCTGTAAATACCTGAATCTCTGGGTAATGGGCCGCCGCGAAAAAGTAATCCTTATAATTCAAGTGCTTATAGATAAATTCCGCCGCATAAGGAATTGTATCCAGATCCTCGATATATTCCGCGTCCGGATTGTGAACGATTTCTCCGTTCTTGCGGTAGGAAATCCCCTTTACACTGGATAGATCCGCCCCGGTCTCAAGCGCTTTCGCCAGATAGTATACGGTATAATCATATTCTTTTCGGGCCACCCCATCTATCAAGGCCCCATTCATAAGCGTCTCTTCCGCTGTGGAGGATGGGTGCGTCCCCACCAGCAGTACAAATGCCTCCGGGTATACTTTCTTCAGTTTTTCACCAAAAGATATATCGCAGGAAATTGACGGTGTGCTGGTATCCAGCACAAACAGCCTGCATTCTCTGCCATATGCTTTTATGTAGTCCATGCTTTCCGCCTCATCCATCGGCTTCGCGGGGGCATCCAGAAACTCGATCTCAAATCCTTTCTTTTCACAGTAGGCTGCCGCATAGATCAGCCACAGCGGATAATAAAGCGCGCCGCTCTTGGTGACCGCCGGGCTCCTGGATTCCCTGGAAAATTTTCCATATTCAGCTTTGTATGGAGGATTGACAAAAAATATCTTCATCTTGTTTACTTCGCTCCTATATTCCCTGCGGCCGTACAGGCCGCTTCATTATGATTGATCGCGTAGTACTTCTTCAGATTTCGGTACGCATACCAGCAGAAATAATAAAAGGACTGAACCGGATTCAGCCCCATAAAACGGTATACCTTATATGTCATGGCCGCAGCCTTCTTTTTGTTTCCCGACTTGGACGACTGAGACAGCCGGTAAATCAGAAGCGGATAGTTGATCCCATACGCGTGCCCGCCGTTCTTCAGAATCTGCAGCCATACCGCATAATCCTCATGCATGTCGTCATGCTCCATCGGATATTTCAAAACCAGTTCCTTCCGCACCAAAACAGAAGAGCATGATATCAGGTTCTGTTTCAGCAGTTCATGGTAGGATATCCTTTTCGGAACTTCAAGACAGTAAGATGCCGGTCTCCCGGAACTGTCTATAAACGCGCTTCCTGTGAACACAAGATCCGGCATCTCGCCATTCTCTTCCCCATTATGTACCAGCCGCATCTGCCGTTCCAGTTTATCCGGTGTCCACAGATCATCGCTGTCCAGAAAAGCAACCCAATCGCCTTTCGCTTCTCGGACTCCACGGTTTCTTGTCATGGAAACTCCCTGGTTTTTATCGTTTGTCAGAATCATAATTCTTGGATCCTGCTCACGATAGCCCCGAACAATGTCAGACGTAGAGTCGCTGGAACAATCATTGACAATGATCAGCTCCCAATCCCTGTATGTCTGTCTCAGTACGGAATCTATGGATTCCGATATGAAAGCAGCCGCATTGAATGCAGGCATAACGATGCTCACAAGCCCTTTTTCCATTTTTTCTGTACACTCTTCTTTTACTCCAGTATTTCATTTACAATATCTCTGATTCTTATATACCCATATTGTCCTTCCCTTCGCAGTTCATCCAGAACCCAGGCAAGTAAAACGACCTTCTCCTCGTCACTTTCCGCACTCTGAATTTCATTCAGGAGAAGAGAAGCTTCCTCGGTTTTCTGGCTAAAGGAATTTAAGAGGATAAATCGTAACTTTCTGATTGTATTCGCATTTTTCACCCGCAGTTCGTCAAAAGTCTTTTCATCCATTGTCAGTCCCTTTTTCAAGGGATAGTATGGAATCCTTTTATCGATGAAGATATCATACAGCGCGAAGGCCCGTTCTTCTTTCTCCTCAAACATTTCAGACTTCAGCACCCATCCCCAGAACTGACTGTAAAACCTGTTCTTACTGTAACTCTTCTGATATGCCCTCATCAGAAAGGTCTCCAACCTGTCATCCACATATCTGGCAAGTCTTCTTTTCAATTCATCAAGTTTTACATCCGTAATATATACCTTAACATTACTAATCCTTCTCTCTGCACCCAAGGTTTCGCAAAAATGTCCGACTTATTTCGCCTGTTCATTAGGAGCAAGCTCCCAGATTTCACTCACAAGTTCATAACAAATATCTATGGTTCTTCCTGTTCTCCTCTTTTGCACGTTATCATTCTTTTCTGTACTCATTTCGTTCTATCCTCCTCCGTCTTTGTTAGTATCATTCCAACAATATCTAAGTATAAGCTGTGCGACAGACTGATCAGCAGCGTGACCAGCGTCAGCATGTCCATGCTCCTGTTATTCAACATGATTTTTTCTGTAAATACGGACGAGATAAAACCCACAAGGACTATCCCTATTATAGTTGCCGCTAACAGCAGAAGACCCATTCTTTTCCTCTTATAGTATCGGGAGCAACATTCAACCAGAAGATCGCCAGCGGCAACCAGGACTCCCATACAAACTACAGTTCCTACCCATGGCGCATTATCTTCCCCTGCCATCCATCGCTGAATCATAAGTGTTACAAGGAAAAAGAACAATAGAATATCCTTTAACCGTCTGTTCATAACCTTTGTCCCTTATATTCTAAATACGGTGACTCCTTCAAGACCTGCAAGCGCCTCACCGGCACGCATACCACTGATTCCTACAGTTTCACCTTTAAACAGATTATTAAGTATTTGCACCAGGAAACTCAAGTCAGCATTGTCCGACATCATCGTATTTACCCGGATTCCATTTTTATGATAAACGATCAGCATGCCTCTGTATTCCAGATATTTCTTATTCAGATTTCGAATTCCGAGTAACTCATTTGACTTTCTCTTTATCTTTCTGGAGGACTTGCAAGGATCATAGACTATATCAATTATCATTATCCATACTCCCATCAGCTGGTTTTTGAAAAAATTCCTGTAACCACACATCAACCCTATCCAACAATGCCGGATTATTCTTTTTCTCATTATCGAGACTAACAAACCCGTCCAGAATTTCTTCCGGTATTTCGTCCTTACTCCAATCTAAAGTATTCACGTATGGCTGCAACTTCAACGCTACCTCCGGGAGACTGCTTTTCTTCCCATATTCCACTATTTTTCTTCGAAGTTTTTTCGATTTATAACGATCCTTCTCCAACTCTATCTTGGATTTCTTTTTCCGTTCATACTCGTTATCCAAATCCTCACGCTGTTTTTCCAGTTCCTTAATTTGCTCCTCAACCTGCAGCTTCTTAAACTTGTTATCTCGCAATTCATTATCCAACTGGTTAATCCTGGTCAATTCATCCATCGCAGATTCAGTTCTCCTCAAAAAAGGGTTATCCTGGGTGAAATCTTTCGCTCCTAATTATACGCAAAAAATATTCCCTGATTTCGTACCGCACATCATTCAATCTCTCAAACACCTGCGCATTTCCTTCAATTATTACGGCACAGTTCTCCCGATTATGCATTTTTACAGAAATAACCATTTCCAACGATAGGATATCCTTGCCAATTGAAAATTTGACGATACGTTTATATTGCTCATACCGATTTTGTTTCTTACAGATGGCGCTCATGCGGCCACCTACATCCGAAGGCTCCATGGAGGAAGACCGCATATGGTACTACCAAAGTCCCAGCTGTACCTCTATTCTCTGTTATTTTCTACTTCCAGCATTCCCTTGAAACTCCCACGGGTTTTTATTCGCCATATTAGAATTCCTCTCCGGCTCCTTCGTCGCCGTCGTCTGCCCCACAGCAATCCCTTCCGTGCTCTCCGGCATGAAAAGTATTTTCACCGTCGTAAACATGATCCTCAGATCCTCCACGATACTCGGATGCGCCAGATACATCAGATCCATCTGCAGCTTGTCATACGGCTCTGTGTTGTACTTCCCGTATACCTGCGCGTAACCGGTCAGGCCGGCCTTCCCTTTCAGGCGCAGCGCAAACTCCGGAAGTTCCTCCATGTACTGCTTTGCAATCTCCGGGCGCTCCGGCCGCGGCCCTACGATCGTCATGTCGCCTTTCAGAATGTTAAACAGCTGCGGAAGCTCGTCGATCCTGCATTTGCGGATAATCCGCCCCACCGGCGTGATCCGGTCGTCGTTATCCCCGGCAGAGAGCCGGGCGACGCCGTCCTTTTCCGCATCCACGCGCATCGAACGGAACTTCATCACATAGAACTCCTGTCCGTTCTTCGTCAGCCGCTTCTGCTTATAGAATACCGGCCCGCCGTCCGTGGCTTTGATAGCAATCGCTGTAATCACCATGAACGGCGACGCAACAACAAGTGCGCATCCCGCGATCACAATGTCCAGCGCCCTCTTCACAATCAAATATTCTGCCGGCGGGTTCTGCCATTCTACGTTCAGGATCGGCAGATGCAGCATATGTATCTGCTTTGCGCCGCTCATGATCGTGTCGCCGATTCTCGGTATCACATAGATTTCGATGCCTTCCTGAATACACTGCTTCAGGATAATATTTCTTTCATGGCTGTGGATGCCGCTGAGAAAAACAACTTCAATCCCCTTCAGGACGTCATCCGGCTTTCTCAGATACTCTGCCACACTGACCGTTACGAGAATGTCAAATTTTCTTCTCAGACCATACTCGCTTACCAGTATTTCCAGCCCCGGTCTCTTATCGTAAATCACCGCCGTCCGTTTCGGCGGGAAGACCGCAAAATACCAGCTTCTAGCCGCACCTGTCCACACTGCCGATAAAACAACCTGAACCAGAAATGTCAGCAAAAGCGGCGCCGGGTGAGGGACATGCTTTGTCAGAAGGAATATCACCACATACAGGATTGCGTCCGCGATCACTGCCGCCAGAGCCTGACTGTAGAGTACTTCCGAGGCCTGGTTAATTGAGATGATCAGGGCATCATATACTTTGCAGTATGTTATGTATAGCAGCGCAAACAGCGCGACAATCGCCCAATTGCCTTTGTTAAAAAAAGGTGAATAGAGCCGGGGCGCGTAGTACAGATACCAGCACACAGCAAAAGAGGCCGTGATCAGCGCGACATTCAGCGCCTTCATGGCCCGCAGTCCCAGATCATGTTTGATATCGGTCAAAACAATCTGTCTCCTTAGTAATATATATCTTTATCGTTTCCTTAGTTTCGGGATTCATACAGAATTTACAGTTCGTTTATCCAGCATTGCAAAATCCCTTCATCTAATACAAAAATCCCCTGTTCAGACACTGTTCATGCCTGACAGGAGATTTTACAGTCAGTTTTATTCTATTTCAATTTCTTTCAACAAGACATTCCCTTAAGCTATCACTTTCAGCAGGTTCTCCGGCGAAATTGCCGGAATCTCTGACGCTGCAAAATCAACTTCATTTCTTGTTACGATATATTCTGCTCCTACTCCGGCAGCGCATCTCTCCTGAAGACAGTCCTCAAAATCGCTGAATGCATGGTTATCTATCGCCTTCAGGACATCTTCATGGCTCGCGCCTGCCACCTGCAATATGCTGCAGATATCCCGCAGCCACGCCCTTCGCCTGATTTCAGGCACTTTTCGCAGTATATACCATAGATTGGGGATTGAATGAAGCGCGATGTATCCGGTCAACTCTTTATCTGCACATTTTTCCATAATCTCCGCAGCCGGTCCACAAAACGGCTCACGTCCCATCAGAAAATCAATGACAACGTTCGTATCAATTAATATCACCATATCGCTCAGCCCTCGCCTCCTCCAACTCACGATCCGGATCAAAACCTTCCGGCAAATATCTTCGTATCTCTCTCCGCGCAGCGCTCAATCTTTGGAAAGCTGACATACTATCTCCTGCTAACGCGGCACGTCCTGTTTTCATATACGCATTTTGTGGCATGAGCCTTTGAATGATTTCAATCAAAAAACTGACATTATCATCTGAAAGTCCGCTAATCATCTGTACGGCCTGTTCTTGAAGTATAGACATTGGATTGCCCCCTTTCTCTAACTCTATCCTATATTGTACCAGATTTTCTCATTAATTTATACTGTTTTTTATAGAAAGATGACCAACAATCCAATATATCCGATTTCCACAGTCAGATCGCCATATGAATCTTTTGCTCTTCCCTCAGTTCCTGCTTCCCTGCCATCTCTCCCCACGGGAGCATCGTCACCGTCTCGCACACCCGGTAGGTATTCTTCCCCGTCTCATCTTTCCTGACTTCCAAAATTGTACAATGGTCTGCCTTCGGCGGGGCAGTCACTGTCTCAATCCCCTCATAAAAAGTCTGCGCGTTCACATCCACATCCAGCAGGATTCCCAGCGGAATCACCGTGTCCTCTCCCCACAGCATCTTATGCGTCTTCGCGCACCGGCTGGAGAAGCGGATCTTCTCGATTCCATCCAGCAGGTACTCAAGCGGACCGTAGACACGGTAATAAACGCTTTCCGCGGACTCCCTCAGGATGTAGGAGGCGCGCACCACATGGTCTTTCCCGGAAATGCCCTCCAGAAACTCCGCGTCCCGCTCCATCAGCGGGAACATGGTCAGGTACCCCGTGGCGATCAGCCGGGAGATGGCCGGGATCTTCTCCAGACGGCGGAACAGCGACTCCGTCCCTTCGCAGGTGAGGAAGACGCAGCCGCGGAACAGCGGTTTCTGCTCGATCAGCACCCGCTCCTGCCGCCTCACGTCCCGTTCGTTATAGATTACAAATACGTCCTGATACAGATAAGGCGGGACGGTCCGCCGGATCTCCTTCACCAGCGCTTCCTCCCCGCCATACCACGTCTTCAATTTGTACCAAAGCACCTGTCTTCCCTCCTCCTGCAATAAATGCGTTAGTCAGATACCCAACAGCCAGTCAAGACCTGATCTGTTTCCCTGTTAATGATCTTTTCAGCCATAACTGCTGATTTGGTTATTATCTTATTGGCCAAAAATAAGACAAAGGAGGTTAACAGTTATGGCCGGAAAGATCACTAACAAACTTAAATCCTGTATCCACGGTCCCTGTTACAGGATCCGCATCGTCTTTCAGATGGGCATGCTCCAAACAATTACCTGCGGGATCGTCAGTCCGCCGATTCCAGCTTCCTTACTTCCTCCGTGGATACCTCCACCGGCGTCTCCCGATTAAACATATGCACGATGATCGAGACCATGCTGTTCCTCACTTCATGGATAACAGTCACAATTCCCTCAAAAGTGCCGCTTATCACCACCACACGGTCGCCAGGCCGCAGCATACCGTCCGGCTTTCCATTTCCATGCGGGCAGAGCGCCAGCGACTCCGTACTCGTATTGGCCAGGCCGTATTTTTCCGGCGTCGGGATATGCGCCTCCACCTTCCCGTAGGCCATCTCCCTGCGGACATCGTCATTTAAGATGATCCCCATCCGCACCGTCTTCTCCTGCCCCGCGATCGTCAGCCGTACCTGCGCGTAACGATCCCGGAACTTATAGGTCTCAATGCGGTCTCGGCATTTCTCAAGGGGTCCCGTCATATATGTAACGTGCCCCTTCCCATCTGTCGCCGTATAGGTCAGGCGCACGATATGGTCGGCGTCCAGTATTCCTTTCAGGAATTCCGCCTCGCTGTCATACAGCGGGGTAAATTCAAACGCCCCGGCCGTCAGTATCTTCGACATGGCCGGAACCCTCTTCAGGCACTGGAAGACGGACTCAATATTATCTGTAGAGATAAAGAGGTATCCGGGGAACAGCCGCAGGATGTGAACCTGGTTCTGCTGGCGCCAGCAGCGCAGTCTCTCAAAATAAGGCACAAAACATTCCCCGTAGTATCTTTCCGGCACCAAACGGCGGATCATCTCCGTCAGTTGTTCTTCCTTCCCCGTATAACTCTGTATCGCGTACCACAGCATGGTCAGAGCCACTCCCTTTTCGTATCTTTCATGTCTTTCCCAAAAACAGCTTCAGCTGTATTGCCATCTTCCTTCCAGCAGAGCAAGCTTCGCTATCCTGCTCCTTCCTCTCAGAAGAGCAGACTCCGTCATTCCCTCTGTCCTTTCGGACAGACAGGCTCCGCCACTGCTCCTCCTTTTGGAAGAATCGGCTCCGCCATTCCTCCGTATCCTTTCGGAAGAGCAAGCTCCGCCACTCCGTTTCCGCCCTCATCGGACGGATCGGATCGCTGTGGCCGCTATAACCCCCTTCAGCAGAAACGTCTCCCGAGGCTCACGAGTCCCATCCAGGTTTTGTGATCGATAAAACAACTTCTCGGCTAATCGAAACCAATCGAAGTATAATGTTCCTTATCAGCGCGCACCCTAACTTCGGATGGGGACAGCGCTGATGGAGTCCCATGTCGTAGAGTGACTTACTCCACGACGGAACCGCGGACCGCTCTGCGCATTCAGGGTTCATCTGGATTTCGGTACACTAACCAGCAGCCGGCAGTACGGGAATTTTCAGGCTGCTGACCGGCGGTCAACCATATTGGAATTTTCGGCATACTAACTGACCGCCAGCAGTACGGAAAACTTCGGTACACTAACCAACCGCCAACAGTACAGAAAACTTCGGTACACTAACCGACCGCCAACAGTACAGAAAGTTTCTGCATATCGTTCCGTTTCATTTCCATCGTCGGATGGACGTACCGGTTTAAGGTAATGTTTACGTTTGAATGTCCGAGGATCACGCTTAAGCTCTTTGTATCAAACCCCTGTTCCACACATCGGGTTGCGAACGTATGCCGCAGCGCGTGGAAATTGATCTTTTCCAGACCGGCCTCCTTCAGGAGCTTCTGAAAATAGCGCTCCATCGACCGCGGCTCCACATAGGAACCCTCACAGCCGGTCAGAAGATAACCTGTCTTTCCCTTCCGGTACCGGGCAAGGATCTGGAAAAGTTCTTCGGGAAGCGGAATCCAGCGGGTGGAACTGCGGCTTTTCGGCGTGGTAATGATGATCTTTGTCTTCCGGAGCGGATCGTCCTTCGTCTGAATTCGCTGCATTGTCCGGTGTACAAAGACCGCCTGCTCTGAGAAGGAGATATCCTCCCACCGAAGCGCGCATACTTCCCCCAGGCGCATCCTCGTGTACAGGGCGAGCAGGACGCCCAGATCCCGGCAGTCAAAATCATTCTCTATCTTTTCCTGGAGGAACCGGGACAATGTTTCCTGCTGTTTCGCGGTAAGGATCTTCATTTCCGCTTCTTCCTTCTTAACGGTAACTGATGAAAGGTCGAAAGGAAGCGCCGCCCCGTGGTCAGACGCGTAGCGGGCGATCTGGCGCAGAACGGACATGACATCCGATACAGTCTTGGCGGAAAGACCTTTCTGCTTTTTGCCCCCGCTGGTACGCAGCCTGCTTACATACAGCTCGACCGTCTCCCGGTTCAAGCTTCCCCATTCCAACATTCCCAGTTCCGGGATGATATACGAATACATCAGGTTCCAGTATTTCATGTAAGAAGATTCTTTG
>CANRHU010000059.1 GCA_947630485.1 uncultured Lachnospiraceae bacterium | reverse complement strand
TTAAAGAGAGCCAACCGTAAGGTGAGTGAGTACGGCATGCAGCTTCGCGAGAAGCAGAAAGCCAAATTCATCTACGGAGTCCTGGAGAAGCCTTTCCGCAATTACTATGCGAAGGCAGAGCGCATGGAAGGGCAGGCAGGTGAGAACCTGATGATCCTTCTGGAGAGAAGACTGGACAGCGTTATTTTCCGCATGGGATTTTCCCGTACCAGAAGAGAGGCGCGTCAGATTGTCGATCATAAGCAGCTTCTTGTCAACGGCAAGAGCGTGAACATTCCGTCCTATCTGGTGAAGGCCGGCGATGTGATCGAAGTAAAGGAGAAATGCAAATCCTCCCAGAGATACAAAGACATCCTGGAGGTAACAGGCGGACGTATTATTCCCGCTTGGCTTTCCGTGGATGCGGAGAATCTGCGTGGCACCGTGAATGCGCTGCCCACCAGAGAGGAGATCGACGTTCCGGTTAACGAGATGCTTATCGTCGAGTTGTACTCCAAGTAATCCGTAAAGCATACCCAAAAAGGAGGGGCTAGAGTGTTCGAATTCGAGAAACCAAATATCGAGATCGCTGAGATTTCTGAAGATGGGAAATACGGAAGGTTCGTAGTGGAACCGCTCGAAAGAGGTTATGGCACTACGCTTGGCAATTCTCTCAGGAGAATCATGCTTTCATCCTTACCGGGTGCTGCGGTGAGTCAGGTGAAGATTGACGGTGTTTTACATGAATTCAGTTCCATTCCCGGAGTGAAGGAAGATGTGACTGAGATCATTATGAACATCAAGAGTCTGTCGATCAAAAACAGCAGCGAGAGCAACGAAGTTAAGACGGCATATATCGAGTATGAAGGCGAAGGAGTGATCACCGGCGCCGATATTCAGGCGGATCCGGATATCGAGATTATCAACCCGGAGCAGGAGATCGCCCATCTCAGCGGCGGCACGGACAGCAAGTTCTATATGGAGCTTACGATCACCAAAGGACGCGGTTATGTGAGCGCTGACAAGAATAAGAAAGAGGATCTTCCGATCGGAGTGATTGCTGTAGATTCCATCTATACGCCGGTTGAGCGCGTTAATATGACTGTGGAGGATACCCGTGTAGGCCAGCAGACGGACTATGACAAGCTGACGCTGGATGTCTGGACGAATGGAACCCTCGCGCCTGATGAGGCGGTGAGCCTCGCGGCTAAGGTGCTGAGCGAGCATCTGAATCTGTTCATCGATCTGTCGGAGAACGCCAGAACCGCTGAGGTTATGGTGGAGAAGGAAGACAACGAGAAAGAGAAAGTTCTCGAGATGAACATCGACGAGCTGGAATTGTCTGTCCGTTCCTACAACTGTTTGAAGCGTGCCGGCATCAATACCGTAGAGGAGCTGTGCAATCGCACCTCTGAGGATATGATGAAGGTTCGTAACCTTGGCCGGAAATCCCTTGAGGAAGTTCTGTCCAAACTGAAGGAGCTGGGACTTCAGCTGAATCCCGGCGACGAGTAATCTTTGTTTATAAGGCGTGCGAAAGCATGCTGGCCGGCTGAAATACAGCCGGCGTTATATGCCGCCCTCGTAAGTCCGACGCAGCAGAGGGTCGGTAGAAAATAGGAATCAGGAAGAAGCAGCGCAGGTAAGACCGAAGAGCTCAGCGCCGCTCTCCAGAATTTATGGAGGAAAAGATATGGCAGGATATCGCAAGCTGGGAAAAACTTCCAGCCAGAGAAAAGCATTACTTAGAAATCAGGTGACCGCTCTTCTGTATCATGGGAAGATCGTTACCACGGAAGCCCGGGCTAAGGAGATCCGCAAGATCGCCGAGGGTCTGATTGCCAAGGCTGTTAAGGAGAAGGACAACTTTGAGACCGTTAAGGTGACCGCTAAGGTTCCGCGTAAGGACAAAGACGGCAAGAGGGTCAAGGAAGTTGTAAACGGCAAAAAAGTGACCGTGTACGACGAGGTTGAAAAGGAAATTAAGAAGGATCTGCCGTCCAGGCTGCATGCCAGAAGGCAGATGCTGAAGGTTCTTTATCCCGTGACAGAGGTTCCCGCGGCCGCGGCCGGACGCAAGAGGAACACAAAGGAAGCGGATATCGTCGCGAAGCTGTTCGATGAGGTCGCTCCCAAGTATGTGGGCCGCAACGGCGGCTACACCAGGATTGTCAAGATCGGCCAGCGCAAAGGCGACGGCGCGATGATGGTTCTGATCGAATTAGTATAATTCAGGAAATGCGTGACGGCGTATTTCTGTGTATACGAAAACAACGAAGAGAGCTCTCCGCCTTTTGGCGGGGAGTTTTCGTATTTCCATGCAAACGGAGAGCCAGTGACGCGTTTTTTGTATTCTCCCCCCTTTAGGAAAACGGTATGAAAAAGAAAGAATATCTTAAGTTGACGATAATGTACTGCTTGTCTATAATAGTAACAGAAAGGACAGCTGTTTTGGGGAGGGGTTTACGTGAGAACAGGAGGGCATAGGAGGCGGATACTGTCATTAGCTGTGGCCTGCCTGATGGTTTTGTTCGTCAGCGGGACTGCGGCGGCTGCGACGCCGAAAACGATAGCTGGAGTGACGATCCGTGTCGGGATTAACATCAACGCCGGCGATATGCTGCCGGATGCGGTTGTGGTCTATACGAATTCTTCGGATGTCCAAGAGGATGTGGCTTATGTTGGGACGAATTCCGACAAGTATTGGATTCGGGACACGGAATGGATTACGACGGGCAACCGATATGCCTCGATCGGTGATCAGCCGAAGATGCGTATCTATCTCACACCGAATGGGGATTATGCGTTTCGGGGTTCCTACAGTTCTTCCTCTGTGACGGTCAAGGGAGGTACGTTTCTGAGCGCCAGAAAGGAAAGCGACGGCGACCTGTCGATTGTTGTGTCGATTCCCATCAAGGGCCGCTATCCCGCTCCGACGAGCGCCGGATGGTATAACTATGGTTTGGGACGGGCTGTATGGAATACGGAGCTTGATATTTACGATGATTATATCAGCGCGTCTCTCTCAGGTTATTATGATATATGTCTGTATCGCGGGAATTCCGTCGTGCATAAGGTGGAGAATTATCACGGTACGACATATAACTTCTATCCATATATGACGAGGCAGGGCACCTACTATTACAAAGTGCGCTCGGTTCCTCATACACAGGCGCAGAAACAGTATGGTACACAGAGCGAGTGGACGGTCTCCGACGAGATATATATCGGCCCGGAGGATGTCTCAGATGGCAGCGGGCGGCAGCAGGAGGCAGTCGGCGGTATCTCCGATGGTGTGACAGGCGTTGTCGGCACGTCTCAGGTGGGATGGATCCAGTCCAATGGTAGTTGGTATTTCCGGTATCCGAATGGGACTTATCAATCCAATGGCTGGCTGCAGCTGAACGGTGTTTGGTATCTCTTTGATTCGAACGGAAGGATGCTGACAGGATGGCAGCAGTCCAAGGGACTGTGGTATTATCTGCAGGCGAATGGCGCTATGTACAGCGGCTGGCTCAAGGCCGGGAATTACTGGTATTATCTGAATACTCCCGCGGACGGCGGAGTGGAGGGAGCGATGCGCACCGGCTGGCTGACGATCGGGGGCAAGACCTATTATCTGAATGCGGACGGCATTATGCTGGAGGGCTGGCAGGAGATTGATAAAAAGTACTACTATTTCTATCCGGGGTATGGATATAAGGCGACGAACACGATGATTGGGACGTATTTCTACGTGGATGCCAATGGGGTTTGGAATCCGTGATGGAAGATATACCATGGAATCAGGGGCAGCAAAGGGGGGTATAGTTTTGGGCTATACCTCTTTTTTGTATTACGTCAGTATGCAAAAAACGCGCCAGTGACGCGTTTTTTGTATTTACAGGTTGACGAACTGCATGATTTCAACTAAAATTGAAAAAATGCGACCGTTATGCCTGCGCGGCTGCCGGAATGGGAATCCAACCGGCCAGGCGGCTGTTCATATGGAGGATTTATGGGAATTATCAAAGCTGAGAAGCTGATTTTTGATTATATACGGCGGGACGAGGAAGAGAATATCGAGGAAGTGGATCGGGCTATCGACGATCTGAGCGTGGACGTGGAAAAGGGCAGTTTTGTGGCGATTCTGGGACACAATGGCTCGGGAAAATCGACACTGGCCAAGCACATCAACGCAATTCTGGTGCCGACAGAAGGGACTGTCTGGGTGTCGGATATGGACACGGCGGATGAGAGTAAGCTTTGGGAGATTCGAAAGCGGGCAGGCATGGTCTTTCAGAATCCGGATAATCAGATTATTGGAAATGTGGTGGAGGAGGATGTGGGATTCGGCCCGGAGAATATCGGCGTACCCACGGATGATATTTGGAAACGCGTGGATGAAAGCCTGGAAGCGGTGGGAATGACCGCGTATAGGTATAAATCGCCTAATAAACTGTCAGGCGGCCAGAAGCAGCGTGTAGCCATCGCGGGAGTTATGGCGATGCGTCCGGAGTGTATCGTGCTTGACGAACCGACGGCAATGTTGGATCCAAACGGACGGAAGGAAGTCATCCGCACAGTGCGGGAACTGAATCAGAAGGAAGGCATCACGGTTTTATTGATCACCCATTATATGGAGGAGGTTATCCACGCGGATCGGGTTATCGTGATGGATGAAGGAAAGATTGTGATGGACGGAAATCCCCGGGAGATCTTTTCCCGCGTGGAGGAACTGAAAGGATACCGTCTGGATGTGCCGCAGGTGACGGAGCTTGCGTATGAGCTGCGTCGGGCCGGCGCGGATCTGCCGGAGGGGATTCTGTCAAGAGAGGAATTCGTGGAAAGCTTTATCGAGGCGGTATCAAAGACCGCGCCGGAAAAGCTGCACGCGCCGATGCCCTAAACGGGCAAAGAGAAGGAGATATGGCGACATGGCAATAAAGGTGGAAAACCTGACATTTATCTATAATCAAGGGACGGCTCTGGAGCAAAAGGCGCTTGACGACGTCAGCTTCGAGATTCCGGACGGCCAGTTCGTTGGGCTGATCGGACATACGGGTTCCGGCAAATCCACGCTGATTCAGCATCTGAACGGTCTGGTGAAGCCGACCGGAGGGAAGATCCTTTATAATGGGGAAGATATCTGCGGGGAGGGTTACAACCTGCGGCAGCTGCGCAGCAAGGTAGGACTGGTGTTTCAGTATCCGGAGCACCAGCTGTTCGAGGTTGATGTGATTTCGGATGTGTGTTACGGGCCGCGCAATCTGGGGCTTTCTGAGGAGGAGGTTCACGCGCGGGCCGAGGATGCCCTGCGGCTTGTGGGGATGAAAGAGAAGTATTGGGATCAGTCGCCGTTTGAGCTTTCGGGCGGACAAAAGCGGCGTGTGGCGATTGCCGGCGTGTTGGCGATGAATCCGGAGGTGCTGATTCTGGATGAGCCGACTGCGGGCTTGGATCCAAGGGGAAGAGACGAGATTCTGGATCAGATTGAGATGCTGCATAAAGAGCGTGGGATGACGACCATTCTGGTATCGCACAGTATGGAAGATATGGCGCGGTACGCCGACCGGCTTTTGGTTATGAATCATGGAAAGAAAGCTTTTGACGGCACGCCGAAGGAGGTGTTCCGGCATTATAAGGAGCTGGAGCAGATGGGACTGGCGGCGCCGCAGGTGACATATGTGGTTCACGCACTGCGGGAGCGCGGTCTGGAGATCGATGAGGATATCACAACGGTGGAAGAGGCAAGGGATGCTCTGCTGGCGGTACTGCGCAGACCTGGAAAGGATCAACATGCTTAGGGAGATTACGATTGGACAATATTATCCGGTGGATTCGGTGCTTCATCGCATGGATCCGCGCACAAAGCTGTTTGGGACGATGGTATATATTGTGTCGCTGTTTTTGGCGGATAATGTATGGGGATATGCGGCGGCCGCGGTGTTTTTGGCGGTGGTGATCAGGCTCTCGCGGGTGCCGGTCTCTTTTATGGTGCGGGGACTCAAGGCAATTTTGTTTCTGCTGCTGATCAGCGTCAGTTTTAATCTGTTTCTGACAGATGGGGAGGAATTGTTCCGGATCTGGGTGCTGCGGGTGACCAAAGAGGGCGTGCGCATGGCAGGTTTTATGGCTGTACGGTTAATTTTCCTGGTGATGGGCTCATCGGTAATGACGCTCACGACCACGCCGAATCAGCTGACGGACGGGTTGGAAAAGAGCCTGGGCTTTCTGAAAAAGATAAAGGTGCCGGTGCATGAGATGGCGATGATTATGTCGATTGCCCTGCGTTTCATCCCAATTCTGGTGGAGGAGACCGACAAGATCATGAAAGCACAGATGGCGCGGGGGGCAGATTTTGAAAGCGGAGGCCTGGTGCAGAAGGCGAAGAGCATGGTGCCTCTTTTGGTGCCGCTTTTTATATCGGCGTTCCGACGGGCGACGGACCTGGCGATGGCGATGGAGGCACGGTGCTATCATGGCGGCGAGGGGAGGACGAAGATGAAGCCGCTTCGGTATGCGGGACGGGACTACGCGGCTTATCTGACGTATGCGGCGTACATGGGAGTTATGGCGGCGGTTCGGGTCGTTTTCTGACGATATTCTGAAACGTGTTTGGGAAAAATAGAGTCAGCGAATGCATTGGTCGGTGTGGCGTCGGTTGACATAGAAAGGGGGGACAGGCTTGAGAAGGATCAAACTGGTTCTGGCATATGACGGGACGAATTACAGCGGATGGCAGTTTCAGAAGAATGCCGTCACGATTGAGGAGGTACTGAATAAGGCGCTTTCCCAGCTGATGGGAGAGGAGATCTCGGTGATCGGGGCCAGCCGGACGGATGCGGGCGTGCATGCGCTGGAAAATGTGGCAGTGTTTGATACCGACAACCGGATGGCGGCCGACAAGATATGCCTGGCGTTAAACCAGTGGCTGCCGGAGGATATCCGGGCGCTGAACTCGGAGGAGGTGGCGCTTGACTGGCATCCGCGCAAGCAGAATTGCACGAAGACATACGAATACCGAATCCTGAACCGGAAGATCAATATGCCGACGCAGCGTCTGTATTCTTATTTTTGCTATTTCCCTTTGGATGTGGAAAAAATGAGAGAAGGAGCGGCCTATCTGATCGGCGAGCATGATTTTAAGAGCTTCTGCGCCCCCAGAGGTCAGGCGGAAGAGACTGTCAGAACCATTTACAGTCTGGAGCTCGACAAGCAGGGGGACATGATCACATTGCGGATCAGCGGCAGTGGATTTCTCTACAATATGGTGCGGATTATTGCCGGAACACTTATCAAAGTGGGCATCGGCGTGTATCCGCCGGAGCATGTGGAGGAGATTCTCGATGCCAGGGACCGCCGGGCGGCCGGGCCGACGGCGCCGGCAAAAGGCCTTACGCTTGTCCGCATGGAATATGAGAAGCAGCTTCGGGAAAAAATAACCGGTGAGAATAAAGATTGGTCATACGAGCTGATTCAGCGTGATATAGCGGCGAAAGGAAGGGCGTATCTGGTCATACGCCGCTGCGCGGACCGGGATTTTGACAGACTGCTTCTCCGTGTGACGCATCAGGCGATGCGCAATGGGGCCCGTCAGGTATATGTGTGTGATCAGAGGCAAACGTCAGGCGGCGAAGCCGGGACGGCGCGTATCGTTGAGGGCAAGGCGTATGGGTACTACGTATTTCATCATGCCTATGACTGGATTACGGTGGGAAAAACCGCCCGGGCATCCGCGGAGGACGCTTATACTGTCAGTCTGTGCCCTGCTGCGGGGACAGAAACCGCTGTGTGCCGCGAGCTTGCAAGCCGTATTTTCAAGGCTGCGCCGGATTTTGCAGCCGAATGGGAAACGGAGAGCGGGCTTAGAGACGGCGGGGAATTGTATTTTCTGCGGGAGAACGGCGTGCCCGTGGGGATGATGCGGCTATCCCTTTGCGGGGACAGCATGAGGGTGGATTTACTTGGTATCATAGAGGAATACAGGCGAAAAGGACTGGCGATGGCCGCGCTTGCCCAGGCGGAGCGGCTTGCGAAGACAAGAGGGCTGGCCAGGCTGCAGGCCGGCGTATCGACCGGCAATGAACCGGCGCTTTGCCTGTACGAAAAATATGGATTCAGGAGGGAAACGGTCGTTTCACGTTGGTACAGCTGGTTGAGCGAATGACAACTATAGGGAGGCACAATGACGAAAACCAGAGATATGAGTATGAAAATTGTGATTGCGGAGGACGACGCGATCACAAGACAGTGGATGAAGAAAAAGATTGAGGAGTTGGGAATGAACTGCCTGGTGGCAGGGGTATTTGCAGACGGCTCCCAGGCGTTAGAGTACATCCGGGGACATGAGGTGGACGTGGTATTTACCGATATCCGTATGCCCGTGATGGACGGCATGGAGCTTTTGGGGTATCTGCGCGCAGGTGAAAGTCCGGTTTACAAGGTGATTTTCAGCGCCTACGATCGTTTTGATTACGCCCGCTGGGCAATCAAGCTGGGGGCCCATGAGTTCGTACCCAAATCGGAGCTTTCGGGGGAATGCCTGCGGCAGATTCTCATGGATGCGGAGAAATGGATTGCCCAGAGCTGCCGGGAGGAACCGTCTGAGTCCGAGGACACGGCCGGCTTAGCGGTATTATCAGCGAAACACCGGAAGCTGGAGCAGTATCTGCGGCAGATGACGGAAGAGGGTGCGGAAGACGGCACGCTGGAATTCTACGCGGCGGAGCGGAAGCTGGATCCGAAACGGCTTCTGTTTGCGAATCTCTATTTTAAGAAGGAAGTCCCGCGGGAAACCGTGATGGAGTTTTTGTATCTGTATCTGGAGCAGGATGGCCGGTCAGGCGACTGTTTTCAGAATGGTTCACAGGAGTTTTCCATAATTTACAATCAGAAGAGGCAGGAGCGCTTCATGGATGATTTAGACCGTCTGCGGTCGATTTTGCAGGCGCATCTTGGCGTGCCGGTATATTTGGGCGTAAGCGGTTCTGCGGAGATGGAGCGGCGTTCAGACGCAGCGGTTCGTTTGCCCGATACTTTGGCCGAGCTTTACCGCCAGGCGTCAGCAGCACGGGAAAACCGGAGATTTTTTGGGATCGCCGGCTGTATCCGATACAGTCAGCTGCTGATCGGGGCGTCCGCGGAGGAAGATTTCCGGAAAGAGGCCTGGGGGCGGGAAGAAGGGATGACTCATCCGGCGTCCATGGCAGGAAGCGCGGCCGGGGGTATGAAGCCGGCGCCTTTGGCAGAAAGCATAGCAGGCGGCGCAAGACCGGCGTCCCGCATCAATTTCGGGCGGTCTGCCGACCGGATTGTCACGCTTTTGGGAGAACAGCGCTACAGCGCGGCGCTGGAAGAGCTTCGGGTCTTTCTTACGGCCATGAAAAGCGCGGCGAGTTTCCACCCGGTCTATGTGCATGCCCTGAGCAATTCCATTTTGAGCGCGTACCTCCAGGAGGTGCGCCGTTATCCTCTGGATGAGAATGAAAGGAAGGACGTCAACGGCATTGAACTATGGCTGGGCTGGTCGGCTTCCGACCTCGAAGAACTGGGCCGGGCGCTTTTTAAAGTGGCCGCTTTCCTGGACGAGATACTGCAGCGAAAGAACCGGAGTATGTCCTATACGCCTGCGGTTCGCCAGGCGATGCAGTATATGCGTGAAAATTACAGCAAGAAAATCACTTTGGATGAAGTGGCGGATCACGTTCATTTGAGCAGGGCGTATCTGTCGATGCTGTTTAAAAAGGAGACCGGTCAGAAATTCAGTTTTTATCTTCAGAAAGTGCGTCTGGAAGCGGCGCGCGGGCTGATGGCGTGCCGGGATCTGAGCATACAGGAAATTGCGGACCGTGCGGGCTTCTTTGACGCCTCTCATCTAAGCCGTGCGTTCAAAGCCCGCTACGGCCGCTCGCCGATGGAGTACCGCAAAGAAATCTTGTACAAATCCAAGTAATCGAATACAAGAATTGTTAAGAATTTGTCAGGACGGAATATCGGCCGGAAAACCCCGCGTTTCCGGCGTAACAGGGTGCAGGAATCCAGAAATCACAGACATGGAGCCTGCACCTCTTTTTTGTTACAATCGTACCATCAGGTCATCGGGCTATCCGTTTGAAACATAAGACACGACACAAGGCAGGAGGAAAATGTTTATGAAAAAAATGATTATGCCGCTCTGTGCGGCTCTGGCAGCGGCAACGATTCTGGCCGGGTGCGGCGGAAAAGGAGAGCCGCAAAACGCCGCCTTGGCTGGCGATTCAGGCGCAGAAAACGGCGCTGTGCAGACGGAGACGGTTCAGGCAGAGAAAACAAAACTGACCTTCCTGCGTGTGGGTACGGAGCCGGAGAGAAAGGCTTATTGGGAGAGCGCGGTGGCGGCGTTTCTCGCGGCGAATCCGGATATTGAGATCGAATATCAGGAATGCGGCTATGGGGACGATTTTGAGACAAAGCTGAATACGGGCTTTGCGTCGGGAACCGCGCCCGATATCATCAATTTCACCATGGCGTCCATGGGAACCAGAGTGCCGCTGGGGCAGTACGCCTGCCTCGACGAGTATGCGGCTCAGTGGGATGGAAAGGACGACTTTATGGAAAATGCGCTGACGCTTGGCAGCGTGGGGGACAGTCTTTACGGTATCGCCGTGTTCCCTGATCCGCGCATTCTCATTTACAATACAGAGCTCTTTGCGGAAGCGGGGCTTAATCCGGCAGCGCCGCCCGCGAACTGGGAAGAACTGCTGGAGTACCACAAGAAGCTGGTAAAGAAGGATGGGGACAATGTGATCCAGACCGGCTTCGGCATTCCGACTTCCGGAACCAATATGCAGCATTATCTGTCAGTCTTCATTGAGGAGAACGGCGTGAAGAATCTGGTGGACGAGGAGAGTCATCAGGTGTTATGCAATACGCCGGAGGCGGTCGAAGCGGCAGAATTCCTAAAAGAGATTGCCGATGCCGGCATTATCCGCTGGGACAGCAACAACAGCGACCAGAATCCGTTCGCCAGCGGCCTGGCGGCCATGACGCTGGGAAATATGACGGATTTCCACAACTGGAATCAGGGTGCTGTGTCAGGAAAAATCGCCATGGCAAGTCCGCTGACGCATAAACGGCAGGCGACCTTCTGCGGCATGGGCTTTATGTTCATGAGCGGGGAGACGCCTCATAAGGATGAAGCCTGGCGGTTTATCGAATTCATCGCTTCGCCGGATGAGATGTGGAGAAGATACGAGGAGCTTGGTGTGACGCCTATGCGCGAATCTCTCCGGGAGCGGTATGTGGCGGAGAATCCGGAAAATAACGGAATCATTTATGAGTCCATTAACTGCGGCACCGGTTCCCCGAAGGTGGCTTACGCCAATTCTGTTTACAATGCGGTCAACGATGCCATGGAGCGCGTCATGTACGGTGTGGAAGATCCGGCCGCGGCGCTGGATACGGCGGCTGCCGAGATTCAGAAAGAAATTGACAATCAGTAAATTTTCGATACTGCATAGCACCGGCACCTGCCCTTTCCTTTGCAGGGTGGGGCGGGCAGGCTGCCGGGACGGCGCTGGTGAGGCAAGGCGTGCGCGGACCGAATCTGGCAGGCGAGAATCTGGCAGAAAAGAAGAAAAAGAGGGGACATTCGTATGGCAGGACAGCAATCCGTAAAGAAATTCCGCAGAACGAGGGGACAGGTTTACGACAACTGCGCTTATGCGATGATATTTCCGGCGTATTTCGTATTTACCATATTCATCCTGGTTCCGATCGGCGTTGTGTTCTATTACAGCATTACCAATTTTAATCTGTATTCGAAGCCGGAGATTGTAGGAGCTTTGAATTATGTAAATCTAATCAAGGACGCTGATTTCCTGATTTCCGTGCAGAACACATTGTTCTATACCATTTTCACGCTGTTTCCGCAGCTGGCGCTGGGCCTTTTGGCGGCGGTTCTTCTGTACCGGAAATCCCGGCTTCTGCCTGTTTTCCGCACAGCGTTCTATTTGCCGAACGTCATGTCCATGGTGTGTATCTCTATGGTCTGGTTGTGGATTTACGATCCCACCTTCGGCGTGCTGAATATGCTTTTAAAGACCTTTGGCTTCTCCACGAAGCAGTGGCTGCAGGATCCCGATATGGCCATGTTCTGCGTCATTCTCATGAGCATTTGGAAAAGCTGCGGTTATTCCATGGTCATTTTCCTGTCGGGACTGACCTCAATTCCGGATTCGCTTTATGAGGCGGCGTCCCTGGACGGGGCCAATCCATTCCGCAAATTCCTGCATATCACCTGGCCGATGCTTCGCCCCACCACGTTTTTCTTATTGGTGACCGGCATCGTCAACAGCTTCTCGGTGTTCGAGCAGGTGAATATCATGACGGGAGGCGGACCGCTTAAGATGACGACGACGATCGTCCATCAGATCTACCGCAGGGGCTTCCTGGAATTCAAGATGGGCTACGCCAGCGCGATGTCCGTGGTGCTTTTGGCCTTCTCCGTCCTGGTTACGGTGTTTGTGTTCAAGTATGGCAGCAAGGGCCAGGATGTGGACGTATCCTAGTATCGGATTATATGAAGAAAATGGGGGACATGGCATGAAGCGTGAGAAGCGCAACCAAATCATATGGGCAGTGGGAATGAGTCTGGCGTCGTTTGTGATGCTGATTCCGGTGATCATGATGTTTATGACGTCGATGAAAACGATGGAGGAGATCAAATCTCCCGTTTTCCGACTGTTCCCGGCATCGTTTTCCTTTCAAAATTACATAGATGCCATGTCAAACGGCATCTGGCCGGTGTATTTCCGCAATTCGCTGATGATCACGGGGGCGGCGGTGCTGTTCTCGCTGCTATTCAATTCCATCGCGGGATACGCGTTTGCGAGGCTGAGCTTCCGCGGCGCAAAGATTATGTTTCTCTTTCTGATGATGGGACTCATGATGCCGCCGCAGGTAACCATGCTTCCGACGTTCCTTATCATGGCGAAATTTCCGCTTATGGGAGGAAACGATATCTTTGGCTCAGGCGGAACCGGCCTGGTAAATACTTACGCCGGCCTGGTGATTCCGCTGGTTTCCGGTTCCTACGGCGTATTTCTGTGCAAACAGTTCTATGAGAATTTTCCCAGATCTCTGGATGAGGCGGCCATGATCGACGGAGCCGGGAAGTGGCGGACTTATTTTACCATCTATCTGCCCAATTCGAAAGCAATCCTGGCGACATTGGGGCTTTTGAAGGCGGTGTCCGTGTGGAACGACTATATGTGGCCGTTGGTTATGACCAATTCCGAGACTATGAAGACGGTTCAGCTGGCCCTTACGATGTTTAAGACGGACAGCGGCGTCATGTGGAACCAGATGATGGCGGCCGCGGTGTTGGTGGCCCTTCCGATGTTTGTGCTGTTCTTATGCGCGCAGAAATATTTTATCCAGGGGATTGTGACCTCCGGCCTGAAGTAGGGGAGAATATGGACGGATCAGAAAGACCAAATATCGTATTTTATTTTACGGATCAGCAGCGGGCCGATACGCTCGGCTGCTATGGTCAGAAGCTTGACATCAGTCCGAATCTGGATAAGCTTGCGGCGGCAGGCACAGTATTCGAAGAGGCATACACGGCTCAGCCGGTATGCGGTCCGTGCAGGGCTATATTTCAGACGGGTAAGTACCCTACGGAGATCGGCTGCTATCGAAACGGGCAGGCGCTCCCCGCTCACATAAAAACTCTGGCTGACTATCTTGGGGAAACCGGCTACGACACAGCCTACGTAGGGAAATGGCACCTGGCCAGCGCCAGGGCCGGCTACAACGGCGCCGCCGCCCCCGACTATGAACGCAGCGCGATCCCGCCCGAAAGGCGGGGCGGTCATCGGGGGTTCTGGCGGGCGTCAGATGTGCTGGAATTCACATCTCACGGATATGGAGGCTATGTGTTTGATGAGAACATGCAGAGACATAATTTTACTGGCTACAGGGTTGACGCTATCACGGACTATGCCCTGGAGTATATAGAGAAATGCGGCAATACCAGACCATTTTTCCTCACGATTTCCCATATCGAGCCTCATCATCAGAATGACCGGGGCCGGTATGAGGGCCCTCTGGGTTCCAGGCAGCGTTTTTCCGATTTTGAACTGCCCGGCGATCTCAAAGCGCTTGGAGGAGATGCTGAGGAGATGTATCCGGAATATCTGGGATGCTGCAAAAGTCTGGATGATAATCTGGGCAGAGTTATCGATCGATTGAAGGAAAAGGGGATATTTGACAATACGGTAATCGTCTACGCCTCGGATCATGGATCCCATTTCCGGACGAGGAACCGGGATGAACATTTTGTCGGTTTTGACGATTACAAAAGATCTTGCCATTCTGCCTCTCTCAAAGTACCACTGATCATCGCGGGCCCTGGCTTCTCCGGGGGAAACAGGGTCCGCGCTCTGGTCAGCACGGCCAGTCTGCCGAAGACGATTCTGGCTATGGCCGGAGTGGACGTGGGAGAGGATATGATAGGAGAGAATCTCCGCGATGTGGCCTGCGGCCGCACCGGGAACCGGGCGAACCGGATTTTCGCGCAGATCAGCGAGAGTCGTACCGGCCGCTGTATCCGCACTCCGGACTATCTCTACAGCGTTTACGCGCCGGGAAGCGACGGCTGGAGCGAGGGGAGCAGCGATTACTATGAGGAAGATTTTCTCTATGACCTGAGAAGAGATCCTTACGAGCTTCATAATCTGGTCCGTGATCCGGAATATCGCCGGGTGCGGCAGAGGTTGAAAGAGGAGCTTCTATGGGAAATTGAACATGCGGAAGGCGTCCGTCCAGTAATAGGGGAGGCGGGCGAGTGAGAAGAACCAGCGGGACGGCAGCAACGTTTTGGCAGCCGTCCCGTATTGTCTCTTACGTCAGTATGCAAACGGAGCGCCAGTGACGCTCCGTTTGTATTTATATGATTACGCCAAGTTCTTCTGCGCGGTCGCCAGCATCAGCTTAATCCGGTTCAGCTGGTTTACTTCGCTGGCGCCGGGATCGTAGTCCACCGCGATAATATTCGACTGCGGATACGTCTTGCGCAGTTCTTTGATCACGCCTTTCCCGACGATATGGTTCGGCAGGCAGCCGAAAGGCTGGGTGCAGACGATATTGTTCACGCCGTTTTCAATCAGTTCCAGCATCTCCCCGGTGAGGAACCAGCCTTCGCCGGTCTGATTGCCCAGAGATACGAAATTCTCCGCCATACGGGCCAGCTTGTCGATCTTGGCCTGGGGAGCGAAATGCGTGCTGTTCTCCAATTCCTTTCTTGCGGCTTTACGCAGATATTCCAGTACGGAGATCGCCAGGTTGCAGAGGCGTGCTGAGGAGGACTTGCCGCCCAGATTCTCTGCCTTAAAGTTGCTGTTGTAGAAGCAGTAAAGCAGGAAATCCATCAGATCCGGCATTACCGCCTCCGCTCCTTCCGTCTCCAGGAGTTCTACGATGTGGTTGTTGGCAAGCGGCGAGAATTTTACCAGAATCTCGCCGACGACGCCTACCCGCGGCTTCTTGACGTCGCGTCGCGGCAGCTGGTCGAAGTCGCGGATGATGCCGCGGATATTCCGGCCAAATTCCACCATAGACGGCGAACGTTTGGAGAGAGAGCGGATACAGCGCTGTTTCCATTTTTCATGCAGCGCATTGGCCGCGCCCGGCTCCGCCTCGTAGGGTCTGGTAGCGTAAAGCACACGCATAAATACGTCCCCGTAGACCAGGGCCTGCATAGCTTTAATGATGATGGCAGGCGTGAAGGTAAAGCCCGGGTTGGTCTCCATGCCGTTGACGTTCAGCGAGATGACGGGGATCTGGGACATGCCTGCCTTTTCCAGGGCCCGGCGGATGAAGCCGATATAGTTGGAGGCGCGGCAGCCGCCGCCTGTCTGCGTCATAATGATAGCGGTATGGTCCAGGTCGTATTTGCCGGACAGAAGCGCATCCATAATCTGACCGATGACGATCAGCGACGGATAACAGGCGTCGTTATTCACATACTGCAGCCCCACGTCGATAGCGTTCCGGTTGTGGTTCTGCAGAACTTCCACGCGGTAGCCGAAGGTGCGCACCGCCGGTTCCAGCAGATCAAAATGGATCGGCGACATCTGCGGGCACAGGATGGTATAGTCTTTTTTCATCTCTTTGGTGAACAGAACCCGGTTGTAGGCGGAAGAAACCACCTTCCGCTGGAAATGGTTTTTGTCACGCACGCGCAGCGCCGCAATCAGCGAGCGGACGCGAATGCGGGCGGCTCCCAGATTATTCACCTCGTCGATTTTCAGTACGGTATAAATCTTCCCGGCAGACGTCAGGATATCGTGAACCTGATCCGTAGTCACGGCGTCAAGGCCGCAGCCGAAGGAATTTAACTGGATCAGATCCAGAAAGTCACAGTTCTTCACATAGGAGGCCGCCGCGTAGAGACGGGAATGGTACATCCACTGATCCGTGACGATCAGCGGCCGTTCTACCTGGCCTAAATGGGACACGGAGTCCTCCGTCAAAACGGCGATACCATAGGAGGTAATCATCTCCGGGATACCGTGGTGGATTTCCGGATCAATATGGTAAGGGCGTCCGGCCAGGACAATGCCGCGGCGGTTATGCGCGCGGAGCCATTCCACAGTTTCCTCACCCTTTTTCTGCAGATCCAGCCGGGACTGCTCCAGCTCCAGCCAGGCCGTATGGGCGGCGGCGCGGATTTCCTGTTCGGTTAAGGGCGAAGCCGAGTCGTTCTGTTCTTCGTCTTTCGCGCCGAACTCTTTCAGAAATTCCTTCACCAGCTGCGCCGTCAGCACTTCCTCATTTGTAAACGCCATGAACGGATTCAGGAACCGGATGTGCTTCTCCTTCAGATCCTCCATGTTATTCTTAATATTTTCCGCGTACGAAGTTACCATCGGGCAGTTGAAATGATTTCCCGCGTCCGGCTGTTCGTTTCTCTCGTAAGGGATGCAGGGGTAGAAAATCGTCTTCACGCCCTGGGTGATCAGCCACTCCACATGCCCGTGCGCCAGCTTGGCCGGATAGCATTCCGATTCGCTGGGAATCGATTCGATGCCCAGCTCATAGATGCTCCGCGTAGACTGAGGCGACAGAACTACCCGGAACCCCAATTCCTTAAAGAATGTGGCCCAGAATGGATAATTCTCGTAGAAATTCAGCACACGCGGAATTCCGATGGTTCCCCGCGGCGCCTGATCTGCCGTCAGGGATTCATAGTCGAAGATTCGATGGTATTTGTAATCAAACAGGTTCGGGATCTCCTTGCGCACCTTTTCCTTGCCGAGCCCCCGCTCGCATCGGTTGCCGCTGATAAACTGCCGGCCGCCCTCGAAGCGGTTGACCGTCAGCACGCAGTGATTGGTACAGCCTTTGCAGCGCGCCATGGAGGTTTGATAGCGCAGGCGGATGATCTTATCCAGGGGCATCATCGTGGTTTCCTTGCCCTCGTGGCGTTCCCTGGCGATCAGCGCGGCGCCGAAGGCGCCCATGATGCCGGCGATATCCGGACGGACCGCCTCGCAGCCGGAGATTTTCTCGAAGCTGCGCAGTACCGCGTCGTTATAGAAAGTTCCGCCCTGAACCACTACGTTGGCGCCCAGATCCTTCGGGCTTGTGATCTTGATTACTTTATACAGCGCATTTTTGATCACCGAATAAGCCAGACCGGCCGAGATATCGGCCACGCTGGCGCCTTCCTTCTGTGCCTGCTTGACGTTGGAATTCATGAACACCGTGCAGCGGCTTCCCAAATCCGTAGGATTCTCTGCGAAAAGGGCTTCCTTCGCGAAATCTTCTACGCTGTAGTTCAAGGATTTTGCAAATGTCTCGATGAAGGATCCGCACCCGGAGGAGCAGGCCTCATTGAGCTGCACGCTGTCTACGCTGTTGTCTTTGATTTTAATGCATTTCATGTCCTGGCCGCCGATGTCTAGGATGCAGTCCACCTGCGGTTCGAAAAACTTGGCCGCGTAGTAGTGGGAGATGGTCTCCACCTCGCCTTCATCCAGCAGAAACGCGGCTTTTAAGAGCGCCTCGCCGTAGCCGGTGGAGCAGGAATAGGCGATGCGCGCGCCCTCCGGCAGCAGGGCCTTGATCTCACGCATGGCGCGGATGGCAGTCGCCAGGGGGCTTCCGTTATTATTGCTGTAGAAATCATAGAGCAGGGAGCCGTCCATCCCGACCAGAGCGACCTTCGTGGTAGTAGAACCTGCGTCGATGCCCAGATAGCAGTCGCCTTTATATTCCGCCAACGGCGCTTTCTTTACGCAATGTACGCTGTGGCGGGCGAGAAATGCATCGTAATCCGCCTGATTCGCGAACAGCGGATCCATGCGCTTGATCTCCGTCGCCATGCGGATTCCGTTTTCCAGACGGTCAATCAGTCCGTCCAGAGATACAGTCACATCTTCCTTGCTGTTCATCGCCGCGCCCAGGGCCGCAAAAAGGTGTGAATGTTCCGGCGCAATGATCTGATCCCCTGTCAGATGCAGCGTTCGGATAAACGCTTGGCGAAGTTCTGAGAGAAAATGCAGCGGGCCGCCGAGAAACGCCACGTTGCCCCGGATGGGCTTGCCGCAGGCCAGACCGCTGATGGTCTGGTTGACCACGGCCTGGAAAATGGACGCCGAAAGATCTTCACGGGTGGCGCCCTCATTGATCAGCGGCTGGATATCCGACTTGGCGAACACGCCGCAGCGGGCCGCGATGGGATAGATCATCTGATAGCCCTTGGCGTATTCATTGAGTCCCGCCGCGTCTGTCTGCAGAAGCGACGCCATCTGGTCGATAAAGGAGCCGGTGCCGCCTGCGCAGATTCCGTTCATCCGCTGGTCGATGCCCCCAGTGAAATAAATGATTTTCGCGTCCTCGCCGCCCAGCTCGATCGCCACGTCCGTTCGGGGCGCATAGTCCTTCAGTGAGGTGGCTACGGCCACAACCTCCTGAATAAACGGGATATCCAGATGTTTGGCCAGGGTGAGACCGCCGGAGCCGGTGATCATCGGATGAAGCGTAACGGCCCCCAGCTGCGCGCGGGCCTTTTTCAGAAGGGATGCGAGTGTCTCCTGGATGTTCGCATAGTGGCGTTCATAGTCGGAAAACACTATCTCGTATGTATTGTTTTTCGTCTCGCCGGTCTTTGTACGGCCGGCGATGACGGCTTTCACGGTCGTGGAACCGATATCGATTCCCAGGGAAAAGTATTGTGTCATATCTGCGGGGGATTTCCCCCGGCCTCCTTTGCAAACCACGTAAAAACCCCAATGTACATTTCGCACCAAGTGTATCATAAAATAAGGAAGAAAACAATCGGGAAAGAAATGAAAAAAATATGAACTAGGAAATAAAAAAATAATTTTTTAGGGACGCAACGAGACACTTTGCGAGATACCCCCTATGCTATAATCATACTTACAAT
>CANRHU010000058.1 GCA_947630485.1 uncultured Lachnospiraceae bacterium | reverse complement strand
CCGGAAATCGCCCCGTAGGAATAATGGTTCTGCGACGCCTGACCGTCCCAGGTCTCCCAGATCGTGGTCGCTCCCTGTTTTACCGCGTACAACCAGCCGGGCGCCGTTTCCTGCAGAAGCACCCGATAAGCGGTCTCCGTATGGCCGTATTCGGCCAGCGTACCGCACAGATGCGGAGTGGTCAGAAAACCGGTATTTAAGTGGTAATCATTTTTCCGCACCAGTTTATCCAGTTCATCCGCCGCGGCGCTGCTCTCTTCCTCGTCCAGAAGTCCGAAGCGGATGGGGCGGATATACTGGCACTGCCGCTCGCTTTGGATTGTGCCATGATCCGTATATTCCATGCGGTAAGCGCGGCGCGCGCCTTCCGCGATTCGTACGAACTGCTCTGCATCCGCTGCTGTCCAGGCGCCTTTTTCCGCGCCTTTCTCAGTCTGAACAAAACGCTCCGCATCTTCCTCCTCTCCAAGAAGTAAAGCAATCTCAGACAAGAGCCTTCCGGAATTGGCCAGGTAAGCGGTGGCGACATCGAAATTTCCATTGCGCATGGATGCCATGGGATTGCTTCCCGGTTCGCACCATTCCCCGTAGTCGACGCCGCTGTGAATGCCGTAAAGAGGCTGTCCTTCCTCATCCGTTTTCCCGCTGTCGGCCCGTCCCGCAAGAAACGTAAACCACCGTTTCATCATCGGGTAATTGTCCCGCAGTACCCGCAGGTCGCCGCTCTGCCGGTAGAGCGCGTAAGGCACCAGGATACAGGCATCCCCCCAGGCAGCGGAGCCGTACAGAAGCCCGCTGAAATAACTGGGACGGTTGTTGGGCGGCGCGATATTGGGCAGTCTTCCGTCCTCAAGCTGCCCCAGACGGCACTGCCGAAGCCATTTGAGGAAGACCGGGGCGGAATCCATCAGCGTCAGCCCCGCCTCCGCGAAGATCCCCGCGTCGCCGGTCCAAGCCGCCCGCTCCCGTGTCGGGCAGTCCGTAGGTACATCGCAGAAATTGCCCTTCTGGCTCCAGACGCTGTTGCGGAAAAGCTGATTAACCAGCTCATTGCCGCAGGAAAATGTTGCCGTTGCCGCCATGTCCGAATAAACGGCGTGGGCCGTGAACCGGGCCCCGCTTAAATCCAGTTCCGTCTCGACCTTTGCGTAGCGGAAGCCCATGATCGTAAAGCGCGGCTTATAGTGGTTGGCTCCCTCTTTACAGATATAAGAGATCATCTGGTAGGTGCCGTTCTCCTTGTGACGCTTCCGATCCTCAAAATTCTCCTGAGTAAAATTGCCGTCCTTATCCAGAGTCTCGCCGTGCCAGAGGCGGATCTCCGCCCCGTCCCTGCCTTCGATCCAGAATTCCACATATCCGGCCAGATTCTGTCCGAAATCAATGACCCTGCTGCCGTCCGGGGCAGTAAACAGACGGCCCTCAAAGGATTCCTGTTCCCGGATCGGGACGGTATCCATCGATTTTAAGATACAGAGCGGCGGAGCCGCCGGAATACCGGAGGATGCCGCCTCTGCCGGTGCCCCTGGCTCTCTGCCCGCGGGCGTCCCTGGCTCCCCGCCCGCAAGCGCCTCCGAATCTCTGCCTGCAGGCATCCCGAGCTCCCCGCCCGCAAGCGCCTTCACGCCGTGCCAGTTCTCTGCCGTCCGGCGCGCGTCATATACCTCGCCCTGCTGCAGATCGTTCTGGCGCAGAGGGCCGTCCTGCGAAGCCTCCCAGGTTTCATCCGTAACCAGAACCGCCCGGCCTCCGCATTCCAGCTGACAGAGCAGCGCAGACGTATCTCCGTAGAGACAGCGGTCTCCGTCCACGCCGGAGGTGCTTCTGTACCAGCCGTCGCCGAGAAGAACCATGATCTCATTTTCCCCCTCTTTCAGAAGGCCGGTCACATCGTAGGTCTGAAACGGAATCTCACAGGCATAATTGCTTGTGCCCGGCGTAAGCACCGCGTCTCCGACGCGCCTGCCGTTTACGTACGCCTCGTAGAGGCCAAGGGCGGTGATATAGAGGCGGGCGGGCTTCTGAACATCTGTCACTGTAAATATTCTGCGAAGGACGCTGGACGGCTGGTGAGGCACGAACATTTCCTGCTTCTGTTTTGCGGCAGCACCCATGCTGATTCCGCTGTTTTGAGCGGTTTCTATACCGCTTCCCATTCTTCCTTGCGCGCCGCCCGTCAGACCGCCTGCGCCGCCGTCACGGCTGCTTTCCCTGCGCTCCTCCCACGCGGCCTTCGCCAGACTGTTGATCGCGTCGGAACAGTCGTAGTTCTCCGCCGTCAGCTTCTCAAGCTCCGGCGTGATCCACTTCGCCTGCCAGTCCGCGCCCGCCAGCAGACCCATTTCAAAGAAAGCGGCGTTGCTGTAATCTCCGGCTTCTCCATGTTCATCCCACAGACGCACCTTCCAGGAAATCCGCTCCCTGCTGCGGGCCGCGCCGCCGTAAGCCGCGTGCATTTTCCCAGTGTCCACCCGGCCGCTGTCCCAGACGGTTTCGTCTCCGGACAATGCCACGATCTGATACGCGGTCTGTTTTATGCCTTCCTCGCACTGCCAGGATAAAAACGGTGCGGTGTCGCTGATCCCGACCGGATCGCGGCGGTAATTCGTTTTCAAATTGATCGCTTTCACTTGTTCTCCTCCTGCTGCCTGCCGCGGCGCTCCAACGGTTCTGTGCGGCTGCTCTCTCATATTTCCATCGCATCTGCATGCCCTGTCACGGCCGCGTCTTCTGCAAAATCCGAACCCTTCTCACTTCTGCGACAGATCGCTCCAATGGCAGATTACTCCAGCGACAGATCGGCCACATCCCGGCGAAGCCCGTCATACTCGGCGAAGCCTCTGCATTTGGGCTGACCGTCCTCTGCCGGATCCATGTTCAGATAAATCTGGAACTGGGCGTCCGCCCGCAAAACCAGACGCAGCTTCATCTGTCCGTTGTGCTCTCCGTGGACGTTCAAGTCGCTTTCGATCGTCGTCTCGCCGGGCATGAACATATTGGCCGGAGCCTTCACACGGATCCACCCGTCATAGAAGGTCTTTCCGTCCTCGCTGAAATTCTCATAACGCGTCTGCAGCTGTCCGGACTCAAGAAGCGTATTCTCCACCATTCCGCTTACTCCCCGGATACGCAGCGGAAATTCCATAGTCACCGGCTTAAGCGCCTCGGAGACCGGCAGCGAATACGGGATCTGATCCGCGTCCGGCGTTCTCTGCGCCGGAACCGGTTCTGCCGGCGCTTTGTCGAGCAGACGGCACACACGCAGCCGGCACTGTACATTTCCCTCGCAGAGCCGGGTCTTCTCATTCCACAGCGCCTTCGTGCTGTCGGGATTCCAGCTCATGGGAGAATAGTACACCCAGCGGCCCTCCGGGTCACTCAAATCGACGCCCTGATACGCCCGGCCTTCCTTCATGGAACGGTCGATGTGGATCAGCGCCGGTCCGATATTTCCCGCCCGATGGTGCCGGACGCCGGCAATGGCGTACTGATACAGTACATTCAGGTATCGCCCGCGGGTGATCAGGTCTCCGCTTAAAGGAACGACTCCCAGCACGCCGAAATCCGTCTTCGGCGAAAACCGCGGCGACATGCAGACCGCGCAGGTCTCATCCGGCGAGAAAATGGCAGTCTCCTCGTATCCCAGTGTATCCGTGATAAACGCCGTCTCCTCGCTGTCCAGCATCTGCAGGCAGCTTTCGCTGATGCTTCTGCCGCCGCCTGCCAGCGTGATCCCGCGGCCGCCGCGCACAAACTGCTTCACTTCTCCGCCGCGCTGCTCCTTCGCCAGACTGAAGCCGGGATGATCCGGATCCGGCTCCACCGCGCCTATGCTGCTGATGATGCGGGCGTCCTCGATCGCGTACGCATTTTCATGCCGCACCAGCTTCCCGAAGAAATTAAACGCGCCGCTGCCCGTCAGGCTGGAGAAGCAGACGTGCTCCATATCCGGAGCGATGATCGGTTCGGACCACCGCATGAAGATGCCCGGGATCTTCACGACCTCTTCCGGGAAAATGACTTCCAGAAGCTCGGATTTCTCGCAATGATCCAGATCCGGGCTGCATTCCAGCACATAGTCCCCCAGAAGCACCCTCTTATTGTCGGCAAAGCACATCCATCGGATGCCGTTGGCCCCCTGTTTCTTCGGAATGAGTCCGTCGTAGACCTCGCAGATATCGGTACCGTCGTCATTGACGGAAAAGACCCTGTACCAGTCCTTCCCCTTCTCCAGCCTCTGTACGGAGACAAGCACCCTGCCGGAATACGTATAGGTACCGTTCACATCCGGTCCCAGACCCTCGGGGAGCGGAAGCGTCGTAACCTCGATGCGTCCAAATTCTTCATTCTGTGTGATCATAATAGCTCCTCCTCGTACTTGTGTCTATTGTCTAAATCGTGTCTATAGCCTTTTTCGGCCACATAAACCGTATTTATATCTATAGCCTTTCTTTCAGCCGCATAAAGAGTATCTGTATTTATGCCTTCTCTTTGAGCCACTTTGCGCTCAGCTGAAGGCTCTTCACCGGATCCTTGTCGATCCAGTTCTTGTGGCTCTCCAGCACAACCTTTTCCACGCCGTTTTCAGCAGCGATCTCCCAAAGGCCGTCCAGATCCATATTGCCGGTTCCCAGCTCCATGCTGTCGGCCGCAAGGATCGGCGTCATGGCCGGGCCGGACTGGCGGCTGCCCCGGTCGTTGATGTGCCAGAGCTTCATCCGGCCGCCCAGTCTCTTCATCCAGGCTTTCGCGTCCGCGCCGCCGTCGGTGAACCAGTAGCTGTCAAATTCAAAATTCACCGCCGCCTCATCCGTCCCGCCGATCAGGATATCATAGGCGCAGACTCCCGGCCGGACCTGCAGAAGTTCAACATTGTGATTGTGGTAAAGAAGCGAGATGCCGGCGCCTTTAAGCTTTTCGCCTGCCCGGTTCAGCCGGCCGGCCAGTTCCCGCACCGCGGATTCATTTCCGTAATCGAAACGGTACATACCTGTGATGACGACCGTGTCGGTTCCGAAGCTTTCCGCCTCCCCGATCACAGTCTCCGGCTCCCGCTCAAGACTGCCCAGATCGGTGTGAAGGCTGGCGACCTCCAGGCCGCTCTCTTTCAGGAGCGCGTGCCAGTCCAGCTTTCCGCCGTTTCCGGTGGGCATGCCCGCCGCGCGGGTCATCATCCGCACCATCATGGAACTTGGATGGATCATGAAACGGTTGAGCTCGACTCCGTCGTATCCCGCTGTCCGGATCTGTTTCAATGTTTCGGCAGCCTTCGCTGGGCTGCCCGTCGCCGTGCCGAGCATGATCTGCTGTACGTAAGTTTTCATGTCTGTCTCTCCTGTCGCGTCATTTTTGCATCATGGTTTCGCCAAAACTTCTATTCCGCCGCGGCCGACTCCTTCAGCGCCGCCTTCTTCTGTGCGATCCGCTTCTGAACCTCTACCATTCCCTCTTTATCCAGCTTGCAGCCGCGCATCGCCCACAGCGTGCAGATCCAGCCGATGATAGCCAGACCATAACGCAGAACCATCGTAACCCAAAAGATGGCACCTGTCGCCGCGTCGCCGGGCTGAGGCAGCGTAGAAGTATAACCGATCACGGCCACGCCTGCTGTAGCGATCAGGGCTGAGAAGGAGGAAACGATCTTATCGATCAGACTGTATGTACCGGAGACCACTGCCGGAATGTATTTACCGCTGCGATCCAGTTCGTAGTCGATAACATCGGCCATGAACGCGGTTCCGGCTGTGGTGCCGACCATCATGAACCCGTTGCAGACCAGCGTCAATAAGATGTAAAGGATCATCGTAATTCCAAAGCTGGCAATGGTCTGAGTACCTACCGTGTACCAGGTGACTGTAAAGAAAGCGATCATCACCGCGTTGGCTATGATACAGTTCCGGGCCCATGCGACGATGGATTCCTTGTTGCCGTGCTTACCGCAGTAGCGGGCTCCGATAATCGCGAAGATGATGGACGGCAGCATGCCTCCCACGGACAGCAGCGTAGCGATGGTCATATTGCCGATCAGGATACCGGAAAGCATGGTTCCCACGACAGCGGCGCTTCCGGCCTGCTGGGCGATCTTATCGGACGCCGCGGAAACGATATAGGCCTGCAGGGGCTTATTGTGGGCCAGGACGTCCACCATGTCTTTCCATTTCAGGCGCTCTTTGCTCTTATTTGTGCCTTCGAAATTCTCGGGCTTATCGTAGGCGGAGATCCCGATGCAGACCAGGATCACACCCACCAGGGAGACAAGGACCGTCACGGTCGCGGCCGCCGTCAGGTAGGCCTGGCTGTAATTCATGGAGTAACCGGTATCCGTCACGACGACCTCGCCGAATTTGGGCAGAAGCACCGCGTTCAGGATGATGGAAAACGCCATCGGAACCAGATAATTGAAAACGGTATTCCAGACGCCGACGG
Source organism: uncultured Lachnospiraceae bacterium (assembly GCA_947630485.1). Taxonomy (GTDB): domain Bacteria; phylum Bacillota; class Clostridia; order Lachnospirales; family Lachnospiraceae; genus UBA3402. The sequence continues at coordinate 13,070 of CANRHU010000058.1, read as the reverse complement.
TAGGACGCTGTTTGGGATCATTGGTAAGGAGCGGCCCCAATGTCTGCGCCGTCATATTGACGATCGTATAACCGATGACATAGAGCATATAAGTCGCAAGGAACATGGGAATACCGAAGCCCTTGCTCGCGGTCCAGGAGAACATGGACATAAGGCCGATGGACTGCACCGCCCAGCCTAAAAGCATCAGCGGCCGGATCTTGCCCCATTTCGTATTGACCCGGTCATAAAGGAAGGCAAGAAGCGGGTCCGTGACAGCGTCGAAAATACGTGTAAATGTCAGAAGTCCGCCGACGACCAGCGTGGAAATACCGAATCCGATGCTGGCCGCGTAGGACGCCTGTCCGATCAGCGTGTAGACGGCCATACCGTTTAAGGCGTTGCAGGAGATCAGGATGATCTGCCACAGCTTGGCGCGGCGGTACTGGACACCGTCAATTTCACTTTGGGAACGTTTTGCTTTTTCCATGGTGTTTTCTCTCCTTTTACTATTTTCCTATTTCCCATTGACTTTGGGTTATATTTATTGTACAAATTATACATAAATGAGAAAAGTCACTGGTTCGGGAAATGTTATACTGATTCGGGAAGTTTTGAAAATACAGGAAGCAATCAGCCGATACAGCAGGAAAATAGCCCTATGCCCATAAAGACTACCGCAAAGTGAAAGGAGACAGGAGAATGGATACATATGCGGAGAACCGGACAGACGCACAGATATCCGGAACATCGAATACCGGGATGACGCATGCGGAACAGAATCTCCAGTTTCTGCAGGCGGCCATCCCTTCCAATGAGAAGTTCTATCTCTGGGCCTACGCCGACGACGGCCATGTCATCGCCACGTCCTGTCCCGAAGCGGAGCAGGCGCTTTTTCATCACGCGTTTTGTATCTTCGACGGCGTGGAGAAGGCGCTTTCCTGCGCCGTATCCCGCAAGGACCGCCCTTCCCTGATCGGTTCTCCCATCGGGATGCAGTGGGCCGTTACCTTTGAGACTGCCCGCAAAGATAATCTGTTTTTCGTCATCGGCCCGGTCTTCTACGCGCCGCCTACCGAGGCGCAGCTGCGCGAGGCGCTGCGGCCTTATCGGGACAGCATCGAAAACGGCAGCTGGGCGGTCGAACTGATCCGGCGCTCCTCTGAGATGCCCGTCATGCCCTACGCCATCTTTACCCGCTACGCTGTCATGGTACACAACACGCTGACCGGCCGCCAGTCCGAAGTCTATGATCTGTTTGACGTCCCCGGCGCTCAGGAGGAAAATGTCTTCGTTTCCCACGAAGAGGCCGCCGCTGACGCGTTGACTGCACTGCCTGCTTCAGCCGCACTGGTCAGACCGGCCGCTTCATCTGCAGACGCCCCTCTGTCTGCACCTGCTGCTGTTTCAGCCATACCGGCATCTTCTGCGCCCCCCCGTAAGCGTGACCGCACGAAGGTCTATCAGGCGGAACAGGCGCTTCTTGGAATGGTCCGCAGAGGCGACATCAATTACCAGGGCGCCCTGAATTTAAGCAGCAGCCTAAGCCCCGGCGTTCCCGTTCAGGGCAGGGAGCCGCTCCGACAGGCCAAAATCAGCATCATCGTGTTCACCTCTCTGGTCTGCCGGGCCGCCATGGAGGGCGGTTTGAGCCCGGAGATTGCCTATCCTCTGGGAGATTCCTACATCGAAGCCGCCGAGGACAGCCGCGATACCGGCGAGCTGAACGAGCTTTCGCTGACGATGTACCACGACTTCATCTACCGGGTGCACCATCTTCATATTAACCCTGACTGCTCCCCGGCCATCCAGAAATGCTGCGACTACATTGAGCTGAACCTGGACAAAAAGATCCGCATATCCGACCTGGCAAACCTGACCGGATATACGGAATATTACCTGACCGAAAAATTTAAGAAAGAAACCGGCGTCCCTCTGTTCCTCTACATCCGCCGCGCGAAAACCGAACGCGCGAAGATGCTTCTGACCTCGACGGATCTGTCCGTCCAGCAGATCGCGGAAAAACTGGCGTTCAGCACCCAGAACTATTTCACCCGCTGCTTCCGGGAAGACGTGGGCTGCTCGCCCGCCCAATACCGAAAGCAGGGAGATGTGATAAAAATATCATAGAATTCTTTTATTCACTGAATGTTTTTCAGGACACCACCAAGCGCATTCTGCAGGATTCCGGAATCGTTCCGTCCCAGCTTATCCGCTTCTGCCGTATCCGGCAGCCGCACAAAATCACAATTTCGCAAATTCGGTCTTGACTGCTTTGTCTAATAGTGTTAGACTATGTTTGTCTAATGATATTAGACAAAGTTATTTCCCATTCATCGTTCATCCGCGCCGCATTTACGCCATGCGCGGAAACGGGCATACGACGGAAGGAGCCATTATGGAACAATTCAAGCTGGGAGAAATGGAGCAGCGGTTTGCCGACATGATCTGGCAGGAGGCGCCCATCGCCTCCGGTCAGCTGGCCAAACGATGCGCGGAAGCCTTTGGCTGGAAGCGCACCACTGCCTATACGATGCTGAAAAGACTCTGCGACAGGGGGATTTTTGCCAACGAAAACGGCACCGTGACCGTCTTAATGTCTCGCGAAGAATTTCAGGCCGCCCAGGGACAGCAGTTTATCGATGAAAACTTTCACGGTTCTCTGCCTATGTTTCTGGCCGCCTTCTCAAGGCGGCGCCGCTTAAGCAGCCGGGAGATCGAACAGCTGAGACAGATGATCGAGGATTATGACAACGGAAGGGACTAGACAATGAATAAAATTCTGATACATATCTTTATCACGGTTCTGAACATGAGCCTGACGGCCAGCATCGTAACGGCGGCCGTTCTGGCTCTGCGGCTCGTGCTTCGCCGCGCTCCGCGCGTCTTTTCCTATGCGCTTTGGGCCGTGGTGCTGTTCCGCCTGCTCTGCCCGGTCTCCTTCACCTCAAGCGTCTCTTTGCTCGGTTTCTGGCAGACGCAGGCCTCCGCGCAGGGAAGGATGAACTACATACCAGAGGAAGTCTCCTACGGACAGGCATCCGATCCGTTGGCTTCGGCTGTCCTCTCAGAAGAGAATGCAGATATTGAAGCCTCGCCTGCGGCCGGCTCCGTATCCGGCAAAAACGGCAGGGATAACGCAATAGACGCCGCTTCGGCGCAGCCCTGGCTTTTCATCGGCGCGCACCTCTGGGCGCTCGGCGTCCTGGCTTTTCTAACCTACGGCGCTGTTTCGTTTCTCCGTCTGCGCGGAAAGCTGAGAAGCGCTGTGCCGGTATCCGGCTGTCCCCATGCGGCGGACGCACGCACAGGGCGCGGCAGGCGCGCCCCCGGTAATCTCTACCAGATCGACGGTCTGGGAACGCCATTTGTCTGCGGTCTTATCCGTCCGCGGATCTATCTTCCGTCCGGCATGGAGCCAGAACAGGCAGACTACATCATCCTTCACGAACAGATCCATATCCGGCGCGGCGACCACATTTTCCGGCTGCTCGCCTTCCTGGCCCTGTGCCTCCACTGGTTCAATCCGCTGGTCTGGCTGGCATGTTCTCTAAGCGAGCGCGACATGGAGATGTCCTGCGACGAGGCCGTCCTGCGGCAGCTCGGGAATGGCATCAAAAAGGCCTACTCCGCCTCCCTTCTGACGATAGCTGCCGGAAAGGACGCCTTTCAGGGCATTCCTCTGGCCTTTGGCGAGCGGGAGCCGGAAAGCCGTATCAAAAACGTGCTGCGCTACCGCCGCCCTGCCGCCGCGGTCGTTACCGTCGTCTGCCTCATCTGTCTGCTGGCCGCCGCGGTCCTTCTGGCAAACCCGCGGCACCGCGCGGACGGCGGGAAGGACGCTCCCGTTTACTATGGTATCGTGAAGACTTCTTCCTTGGAAACAGGATCGCCGTATTCCGTTCTGATTCCCGGTTTGGGAGAAATGGAAATCCCAGAAGCGGAGACGGTCGAACCCTATATTGAAATTGATTTTGCGGGACTGGAAGCGGGGCAGCTTGTGCGAATTACATTTCCCCAGGGAACCGGCGAGCCCGACAGCGGCCGTTTTGCCTCCGACGCTGAGTCCATCCAGGTCATAGGCGTCGGTTTCGACCTCGTTCCCCTGGACGACGGCCGGTATCTTTTTACCGTTCCCATCGGCATGGCACGGAACGCGCAGGAGGGCGACGGACTCCTTCTCTTCCGGCAGCAGACCAATACAGAAAACGTGCCACTGGCACCCTTTCTGCATGGAAATGGAAATACAAGCGGCGGCATTGCTTTCACCTCCGCACAGGACGGCGCCGCGCCGCTCCTCTTTGCCCAAACCCGCGTGGTAGCCGTAGACGCAGGGCAGTATGATATCTGGGTAACGCTTTCCGCGGAAGAAGTGACCGCGTTTCTCACCGGTTTTGGTTCCGGCGTCTTCTGCGAACTGGACCGCTCGGCGGGGCCTTCCGTACTCACACCGGACATGCTGCGGGACAATGCCATCCCGGACGGCTCCTATGTGCTTTATCCACGATCTCTCTCCCGCAGCGCCCGCGGCCTTGATCTCTACATCGTCTCCGAATGGCCGGACGGCGAAGAAATGCCTTTCCTTCCGTTCGCGGAGGACTGCACATTTTTAATCAATCAGGGTTTTGAAAACCTTCGCTATGAGGAAACAGACTTTGAAGAATTTGCGGATTGCCTCTCGGACGGCCTGACCTGGCTGAACCCTCCGGTTCATGTGATTTTCACTGACGGGCAAATCAGCCAGGCAGCTCTGGAGAGCGCCCATTACAGGGACGGTATCTCCTATATGCCTGCTTCCGGCACGGACAGCTGGTACGATGATCTGCCAGGGCTTACCGGGCAGCCGACCAGCGCCGACGCCCTGGCCGCGTATTATCAGCTGGAACGAACCGAAACCGCGGATGTCTCCGATGCAAGAGGCGCGGAACAGATCGAAGTCTATACCGGCAATATCGGAGACGGGGAAAGCGGAATTGTACGGATCCATTACGGCAGTGAAGATGCCGGCGATCTCGTGTATTCGCTCTCCGCCCACTACGCCCGCGCCGGCTGGAACAATATCTACGTCGGTGAACTGGATGAAACCGGCTATCTTCTGACGGTTCACATCGAAAACCGCGACGTATTCGGCGAATACTCCTATCAGGTGTTCCGTCTGGGGGAAGAAGGGCAGATCCGCCAGATCGCGGGCTCCTCCTTCCGCTTTATGCAGGACCGCGTCGCTTATAATGAAGACGCGTTCCGCCAGTGGTGCCGCAATCTGGAAACCTGGCTTTTAAACAGCCGGCTGCTTCTGTCCACCCAGGAGGGCGAGATGCGAACGGAACCGGTATCCGACGCGGACCGGTACAGTTTTCAGACGCTGAGGCCCGCGTCTCGGTAAGAGAAACGCGGGCCGTCACCTTTCCTGCAGGCAATGCGTCAGAAACGCCTTGCTCATACCCCAAGCATACGCCTCAGAATGCCTTTTTTCCTCTTGTCTGCCGGTCTCGTCCGTATGAAACCCGCAAATTCTGACTATATTTATACATTACCGAAAAATTGCCGCTTCCGCAATAAAGTAAATTTTAACAATCCGCCTTTCATGTCTCATCAAAACGGGCCGAAATCTACAGCCATCCCAGTATCTGCCCGGCCCAGCAGACGACTCCCAGCGCCCAGCTGGACAAAATCCCGAAGAGAATCACTGGCCCGGCGATCGTAAAGATCTTCACGCCGACGCCGTAAACCTGACCTTCGACCTTATACTCAATGGCCGGGGCCACAACCGAATTCGCGAAACCCGTAATCGGAACCAAAGCGCCCGCGCCGCCCCATTTAACTACTTTTGGATAAATGTTGAGTCCTGTCAGAAGAATGCTCGACAGAATCAAAAACAGCGTGTTCCAGGCTGCCGCGGTCTGCTGATCCAGACCGTATGCGGACTGAAGCCAGCCCATGACGGCCTGACCGATTGTGCAGATCACGCCGCCCGTAAGAAACGCGCGCAGCATGTTCTTCCACAGCGGATTGGACGGCGTAACCTTCTTTACATATTCGTTATATGTTTCTTTACTAATCTCCATCGCAACCTCCTGAATGATTTCCGGTTCCTGTTTCTATCCTTTACAGCATCTCACTGTCCCATTCCCCGGGTAAAGTACAAAAGCGCCCCAAAACATTTTCCCAGGGCAATTCCCAAAATCAGCCATTGCAGGCCCACCGCCAGGTGAATCCGCCTGCTGATGACCGGGATCGTCTTGAGCGTCTCTGCCAGCGACATGATCAGACAGCCGACAAACACCCCGACCGCCAGGCCAAAGACCGCCAGCGCCGCAGACGCCAAATTCCCAAGCGGAATCGGGAACTCGAACAGATTCATCACATTCCCCGCGGCGCCTCCCAGAATGATAACGGTCTCATAGAGCAGGATACGGTTCTCTGTTTTCGTCTTGCCGATCAGCCTTGGGAATACGCCGATGATTGCCAAAAACGCGAACACTCCGGCCGCGATAACGCTCCCGGCGCTCATGCCGAAGAAAATCAGAAGCAGTCTTTTAAGTAATATCAACGCCCGACTCCTTCCTTCCGTCATTTTGGATCAGGGTCTTAGCGATATTGTCCTCATAGAGCCGCATCTCCACCTCCAGCGGCGTCGGATCCGTATTCAGCTTCCAAACGGCAAAATGATTGAAAAATACCAGAATTCCCACAGCCAGCCCCACAGAATAGGACAGCTCCAGCACCCAAACATGTCTCTGCCATTCCTGTCCCAGCGCCATCCGGCAGATATCCTGAAAAACTTCGGTCACGCTGGCGTCATTGTTGAAGGTCATGATCGCAAACGCCGCGCCGCAGAAGCAGACGATGCAGACGCCGACCGTCTTAATCCACTGCCACAGCAAATGCGGCGGCCGCGGCCGCTGGTAATCGATGACATAGTCTGTCTCGCCCAGATTCGTAACCTGAACGGCGGAGTCCGCCTCGCTGATTTTGCGCAGGATATCCAGCACATTCTCTACGCAGCGGCAATCCCTGTCTTCATGTATCGTCTTCACCTTAATGGCGCCGCATTTGGCAAGAACAGCCTGATCATCGGAATACAAAGACGCTACATCCCTCAGAAACACATCCCTTTTGTGAACGGCGGACAGCTTATTCAGTTTCAGATATAAAGTCTTACCCATCGCCTTTCAGCCTCTCTAAACGGCATGGCACGCCGCATAACCCGCGCCCAGCAGACGGCTGCCGTCTGACAGCGGAAAGGCGCGCGCAGGGACCGCATCCACCGCCCGCACCAGCATCCCGCCCGCGTAAGGATCTCCGCTGCCGGACAGCAGGTACAGATATGCGGCGGACGCCAGCGCAAGAAGCAGGGCCAGCGCCAGCAGCGCGTAAAGCCATTTGCTCTTTAAAAACTCCATATTCTCACTTCCTCATCAAGACTTCGTGATGGGTAGTATGGATCATTTTTAAAGAAATATACCGAAAATGGCTCCCTATATCCGCCGCGGTTTCCCGCCCTGCTCCGCTTTCGCCGCAGTTTCCTGTTTCGGTCAGAAATTTTCCCGCATCTGCCGCAGAATCTTTTTTTCTAACCGCGATACCTGTACCTGGGAAATACCCAGGGCCTCGGCTACCTGCGTCTGGGTCTGATTCGCAAAGTAGCGGCGCGTAATAATTGCGCGCTCTTTCTCGCCCAGCCCTTTGATCAGTTCTTTCAGTACCATCTGGTTCAGAAGCTGTTCCTGCGTCTCATCCGGATCCTCAATCCGATCCATCAGGCATAGTCCCGCCTCCTCACTCTGACCTACCGTTTTATAAAGCGACTCCACCTCCGCGCCCGCCTCGATCGAAGCGGCCACCTCTTCCTTGCTTGCCCCGATCTCCCGCGCGATCTCCTCCACCGTCGGCTCCCGGCCATAAGCGCCGCTCAGGCTCTCGCGCACGGCGGCCACGCGGATTCCCAGCTCCTTGACGGAGCGGCTTACCTTGATCAGGCCGTCGTCGCGCAGAAAACGCTTGATCTCCCCGGCGATCATAGGCACCGCGTAGGTAGAAAAACGCACGTCATAGCTCAAATCAAACTTATCAACCGCTTTCATAAGTCCGATGCTGCCTATCTGAAACAGGTCCTCCATGTCGTATCCCCGGCCCGAAAATCTCCGCACAATGCTCCAAACCAGCCCCATATTATCGCACACTAGCCGGTCGCGGGCCTCTTTATCTCCCTGGTGCGCCCTGGTGATAAGCACCATCGTCTCGTCCATGCGCTCACCCGCCCATCCGTTTTTTCATGGTGACGGCAGTGCCCCTTCCGACCTCGGAATGCACTTCCACCTGATCCATAAAGGCCTCCATGAACGCAAATCCCATACCGGAGCGCTCTCCTGTGCGGTCTGTAGTAAACATAGGCTCCATGGCCTTCGGAATATCCGGAATGCCTACTCCCAGATCCCTCACGGTCACCGTCAGCTCCTGTCCGTCGATGGACGCCTCTATGTAAATAATGCCGTCACCGCCCCGATATCCGTGAATCACCGCATTGGTCACCGCCTCCGAGACCGCCGTCTTTACATCATCGATCTCTGCCAGGGTAGGGTCCAGACGGCTGGCAAAAACCGCCACTACAACCCGCGCAAACTCCTCGTTGCGGGAACGGCTTTCGATTGTAAGGCACATGCGCTCTGGCGTCTCCCTGCTCTCCTCGGTATCCATGCCGTCGATCATCTTCATCTGATCCATCGTTTTCCTCCTCTTTCCCAATAGGCTTGTCCCATTTCCGATCACCCCAAAAGGGCCGCTTCCTTCGACGTATACTGGGGCATAAGCTTCGCAACGCCGCCGACCGCAAGAATCCGCAGAATCTGTGCATTTGCGCCGTAGATCGCGGTCGTTCCTCCGCTGCGCTGCATCTGCTTATATCGGTTCAGCAAAATCCCGATCCCGGTTGAATCCATAAATACCGTCCTGGAAAAATCAAAAACTATCTTTCGGACATAATTCTCCGCCAGAAGCAAATCCGTCTCATAGCGCAGATCCCTGGAATTATGGTGGTCAAATTCCTTTGGCAAATGAATTACCAGCACCTGTCCTCTCGCTTCATACAAAAAAGATACCTCTCCCATGATCCTTCCGTTCTCCCTTCCGTTATAATTTCATACAAAAAGAAGCCGTCCCAAAATATCCTCTGTAACGACTTCTTTCTTCTGTCTGTATTCTCCGCGGCGCAAACCGCTTTTTCTTTAATATCCGCGTGCTTCCTTCGCCCTCGCCGCCAATTCGGAATCCGGATCGTTCATAATCACCTGTCCGAACAGTTCATTGGCCGCGTCTTCTTCCCCACGGTTCTGATAAACCATCGCCATGTCGTAGATCACCTGGGGGTTGTCCGCCTTGATATTCAGGCTTTTCTGATAGTAAGCAAGCGCCTGTTCCGCCTGCCCGGCATCCCTCGCCCGGTTTCCCAGATCAGCCAGAACCTGGTATCCGCGTTCCTCCATGTCCTTACGGATCTCCGCTATGATCGCCTGCATCGCCTCGTCGGTGATCATCGTCGGATCCATATCCGCGTAAAGCTCCACAGCCGTCTGAAAATCATCCACCTTATAGGCGTGAAGAATATGCGCCAGCTGCTGATACTGACTCAGCACGCCGCCGTTCTCATCCAGAATCGTCTGCAGATTGGCGACAGCCGCATCCCTCTCCGTCTCCATCGCCGCCGCGTCAGCTTTCAGCTGGTCGATGGTCATGCTCTTCTGGTTCACCTGCTCCAGAACTTCATTCATCTCCTGGTTATGGATTCCATTCATCTCCTGCTCTCTGGCCGGCATCACCAGAAAGAAAATGACTGCCACCCCCATGGCCAGGCCCACGGCGATATGAAGAATCATCTGCCAGCCGGTACTTTCCCTGTAGGTGGGCGGCAGAATAATATCGTCATCCTGCATCTGATGGTGGGAAAAAGCGTTCTTAAGCTTCCTCTTTTCCACGTCCGCCCGGCCCGTATGGCTCTTGACAATCGACATATACCAGAGCGCTTTCGGATGGTTCTTATCAATCTGCAGCACCCGGTACAGAGACTGCCCGGCCTTGGCATAGTTTTCCTGACCGATATGCAGAAGAGCCAGAAGCATATGGGCCTTTACAAAATTCGGCTTATGCTCCACCACTCGGCCGAGCTGCAGAATCGCAAGATCCGAGTTGTCATTCTGCGCCTGCGACAGCGCCTGATTATAGCGCCGGATATGGATGCTTTCATCCTCCAGCTTCCCGGGCTCACCCTGAAGCTCATGCAGATAGTAGGTCGCGCGGTTGTGATCCTGCTTCAGGTTGCTGCTGAGCACCCATTGGACCAGCGCCTCCGCGGTCTCTCCGATTTCATAGTAAATCAGGCCCAGCAGATTGCGGGCATCCGTGTTGTATTTATCAAACGCAAGGCTTCTCTTGAGACACAGGGAAGCCCCGGTCAGATCTCTGATCTGTGCCTTCTCCAATCCCTGGTTATAGAAAGCATTGGAAATAAGGCGGCACCTTTCCGTGTAATCCTTCGGCTTACTCATTGCTCCTCTTTTTCTCACTGCCTTCCCGGACCAGCGCCATCATAATATCCGCCATATCGGTAAGATCGCTGTCTACGATAGCGTCCTCTACTTCCTCTACCTCAAGGCTTGGCTTAAAATGGCTCAATTCTTCCTCAAAATTGATCATGTTCATTCTCCTCATTCAACAGGCTTTTGACCGCCCCCACCAGGTACAGGGATCCTGCACAGAAGGCAAGCCCGTCGCCGCGGTATTTCAGAAAATCCGCCCAGGCTTCTTCCACGGATGCGCATACCTTCACCGGACAGCTGAGTTCCGCCCTGAATTCCTCCGCAAGCTGCCCCACATCGGCATATCGCGCGTTATCCATATGGGCAATCGTCACGCGGCTCACGCGGATTCCCTCGCAGAGGCGCCGGATCATCAGCTCGTGGGCCTTGTCCGACATGGCGCCGAACATCAAGGACACCGGCTTGCCGGTTTCACTCTGCATCCGCGCAATCGTGTCCGCCAGCGCCGCGATGCCGCCTTCGTTATGGGCGCCGTCCAGATAGACGCCCGGCAGAACCTCCTCCATCCGCCCCGGCCAATAGCTTCTCCGGATTCCGCGGATCACGTCGTCCGGCGACAACCAAGCTATCCCCCGCTTCCTGAGCACGCCCACGGCACGGATGGCCACCGTCACGTTCATCATCTGGTACTCCGCCTGGGATGGAACCGCTACCACGACCTGTCCTCCGTCCACCGTGCGGACTGAGATGCGCGGACCGTCGCCGCACCGCTCCAAAAGCGTATAATCCTCATGGTTCACAGCATACAGCGGACATTCCAGACTTTTCGCCCGCCGCTCTATGACCGCAACTCCTTCCCTGCAGGAGGCATCGTAAACCACCGGAACGCCAGGTTTTAGAATACCTGCCTTCTCAGCGGCAATTTCCGCCAGCGTGTTGCCCAGGTACTGCATATGATCCATACTGATTGAGGTAAGGATCGTCAGCACCGGCCTGCGGATGACATTCGTCACATCCAGCCGCCCGCCCAGGCCCGTCTCCAAAATCAGAAAATCCGGCTTCCAGCTGGCGTTGATCACCATGCACATATAGAAGAGGAATTCAAAGTACGTAGGCGGATTCAATCCCTCCGCCGTCATCGCGTCCGACAAATCCCTGACCTTCTCAAAGGCCTCCGCATAAAGCTCTTCGCTCACCATCTCGCCGTCCTGCAGAAACCGCTCACGGGTCAGCTCCAGATGCGGCGAGATGAACGTCCCCACAGAAAAACCCGCTTCACGAAGCATCGCGGTCAGATAGGCACAGACAGAACCCTTTCCATTCGTACCCGCCACATGGATGATGCGGAAGGAATCATCGGGATTGCCGAGAGCCTCCAGATACCGGCGTATATCGGCAAGGGTGTTTTTCCGGGCTGCCCACATGGGGATGCCGTTTAAATATTCTTCAATCGTATTCATTCGGAAATCCTCTTAGGAATGTGCGTACCTGCCCGGAAACCGGCAGACTGCCGCGTAACCGAGCCAGCATGTCTGGTCGTCTATAGAAAGATTATAATATAAGATTCAGACAATGCCAACTAGATTTTTTCGCAGAATATGACATTTATCTTAATATTTTGGGTGCTCGCATGGAAAAAAAGAAGAGAAACGATAACCGCGTCTCTCTTCTTCCGCCGCGGATTTTCCGCGGCAATTCCTATATCCGGCGCTTAGCGCCGTTCTCTCTCTCCGCAGCGTTTTACCGCAGCTGCGCCAGTCTCTCCTTCACCTGCTCCATCATCTGCTCGTACTTCTGCTTTTTCTCCCGCTCCTCAGCGATCTTTGCCGCGGGGGCCTTGCTCGTGAAGCGCTCGTTGCTGAGCATGCCGTTGACGCGGGCCAGCTCGCCTACAAGGCGTGCTTCCTCTTTCTCAAGCCGCTCGATCTCCTTCGCGATATCGATCAGCTCTGCCAATGGAATGTAGATGGCCGCCTGGGCGATCACCGTGGAGACCGCGTTCTCCGGAATGCCAGTCTTATCGGTCTGCAGGCTCACCTCGCTGGCATAGCCCAGCAGTGCGAAGAACGCCTTGCTGCGCTCGAAGATATCCAGAAGCTCCTGGTTCTCCGACACCACATACACATGGGCCTTCTTGCTGGGCGGCACCGTCATCGACGTGCGCACCGTGCGGATCGCGCGGACCGCATCCTTGATGGTCTCCACCTCAGCCTCTTCCTTCGCGAAATTCCACGCCTCGCGGTACACCGGCCAGGAAGAGATCATGATGGAGCGCTCCGTGCTCTCGCTCTCTGTCACCGTCCCGTCAGGATGCATCTGGGACACGGTGATGGTCTCGCCCTCATCCAGCAGATTGCAGAAGATCTCCTCGGTGATGAACGGAATGTACGGATGCAGGAGCTTTAACGACTGCACCAGCACTGTTTTCAGCGTCCAAATGGCCGCCGTATGGGTTTTGTCGTCGTCGTTCCACAGGCGGGCTTTCACCATCTCGATGTACCAGTCGCAGAACTCCTCCCACACGAAATCGTACACCTTCTGCAGGGCGATGCCCAGCTC
>CANRHU010000057.1 GCA_947630485.1 uncultured Lachnospiraceae bacterium | reverse complement strand
CGGCCGCAGAGTTCACCCCTCCGCGCCCGCCTGTACCAAATCATGTTACGATAAATTATGCCATGCGCAATCCTAATTTTCAATAGTTTCATGCAAAAAAGTTCAAAAAAACACAAATTGTATTGCCAAGCAGTCAGGATACCGGAAGCGGCTGCTTCTGAAAATGTATGGTAAAACATGGTTATCGCAGTCATTTCCGCAGTCAGAGCATTCCTTCGGAAATGTCTGAGATGAACATCCAAAATAATGTCACAGGAGGGTTTCGGTTATGGCGAGAAAAGGCGAAAACATTTTCAAGCGCAAGGACGGGCGGTGGGAGGCCCGCTACATTAAAGGACATGAGCTTTCCGGCAAAATCAAGTACGGGTTCTGCTACGGCAAAACCTATAGGGAAGCGAAGGAAAAGGTCACGAAATGCAGGGCGGCTGTGTTAAACAGCACGCCTCTGCCGGGGACGGTCAGCCGGCGCAGGTTCGCGTATTTCTGTGAGGAGTGGCTGCGGCTGGAGAAGGGCAGGGTGAAGGAATCCACGTTGGTAAAATATGACACAATCCTGACAAAGCATATCCTGCCCAGGCTGGGAAGCTGCCTTCCGCAGGAATTTAACACGCAGTTGGCAGAGCATTTTCGGGATGAGCTCCTGGAAGGAGGTCTTTCCGCCAAGACCGTGAGGGATATTCTCATGGTGCTGCACGCGGTGCTGAGATACGCCGAAAGCCGGTATCCCGGCTCGTTCCCAACGGTGGAAATCGTCTGCCCCAAGGAGCAGCGGAAGGACGCGCGGGTTCTTGATCTCGAGGAGCAGCGGCGTTTTGTGGACTATCTCCGGACGGATATGGACGCGTGCAGGTTCGGTATTCTCCTTGCTCTGCTTACGGGGCTGCGGATCGGGGAGTTGTGCGCCCTCCGATGGGAAAATGTTTCGCTGCGGGACAAGACGATCCGTGTGGACGCCACTATGCAGCGGCTTAGGAATTACGCGGATACCGGGGAAGGCAGGACGAAGATTTTGATCAGCAGTCCCAAGACCGGCACGTCCATACGGACGATTCCGCTTAATGAGACCGCGGTTCAGCTCTGCAGGCAGACTGATCCGCACTGTCCGGCCGCTTTCCTTTTGACCGGCACGGAGCAGTTTATGGAACCGCGGCTGCTGCAGAAGCGGCTGGCAAAATATACGAAGGAATGCGGTCTGGAAGGCGTCCATTTCCACACGATCCGTCATACCTTCGCGACACGCTGCGTGGAGGTGGGATTCGAGATTAAGAGTTTGTCGGAGATTCTCGGGCACGCCAGCACCTCGATCACGTTGAATCGCTATGTTCACGCTTCCATGGATCTGAAGCGGGCAAATATGAACAAGCTGGAGGAGGTGGGATTGTAAGGGAATCGCAGTCCGACTTTTTAGTCAAACTGATAGAAGTGGGCCAGTCTTTCGACCGCGGAATGCGGGAATTTCTGAGGGTCTGGCCCCAATAGACAAGCGGAAACGGGGCCCGGAACGCGGAGGGGAGAACTCTGCGGGCGCGGAGGGGTGAACTCTGCGGCCGTGGAGGGGTGAACTCTGCGCCCGCTTTACGCCGCAAGCGGCAGCCGGCCGCCGCTTGGCCGGCTGCCGGGCCCTTTTCTCAGCAAATAAAAAGACGGAAAGACGCTGAAAAAAACCGGGAAAGAACAGAAAAAAAACTGCGAAAAAAGAATAAATTGTTCTTGACATTTCAGATGATCCGTATTATACTACCAAAGGTATCGAGGCGTGGCTCAGTTTGGTAGAGCGCTGCGTTCGGGACGCAGAGGCCGTGGGTTCGAATCCCGTCGCCTCGATTAAAACTAAGGCCTCGTGGTCAAGCGGCTAAGACGACGCCCTCTCACGGCGTAAACCCGGGTTCGATTCCCGGCGAGGTCATCAAAGATGCTTTGGATGATTTCATTCAGGGCATTTTTTGAGAAAAAAGATGCTTCCTTGGCTCAGCTGGTAGAGCGACGCATTCGTAATGCGTAGGTCGCCGGTTCGAATCCGGCAGGGAGCTCTTTTTATTTGCCTTCAATCATTCCCCCCTCAGACAAAATCAAACAGCGACAGCTGATTGCTCTCCGGCAGATCCCCCAGGATCCCCAGATCCACCATCAGCGAGCAGATGGTCTGGCTGACCTTGGTGCGGTTGCGGAAATCCTCCTGGGAAAGGAACGGACCGTCCTTCACCGCGTCCACCACGGCCTCCGCCGCCTTCTCTCCCATGCCGTCGATGCTTGCAAGAGACGGCATCAGCTTCCCGTCGATGATCTGGAAATCCCTGGCCTTGGCCGTATAAATGTCCATCGGCAGAAATTCAAACCCGCGGGCGTACATTTCCTGCACCACCCGCATGTCGCGCAGCGTGTCCTGCTCCTTCTTCGAAAGCTCGTCGGAACGCTTCTTATAATCCGCGATATAGTGCTCCAGTTTCTCCCGGCCAAGACACATCAGCTCATAATTGAACGCGCTGGCGCGGATGCTGAAAAACGCCGCGTAGTAGGCCAGCGGATAGAACACCTTGCAGTAGGCGATGCGCCACGCCATCATGACGTAGGCCGCCGCGTGGGCCTTCGGGAACATGTATTTGATCTTCTTGCAGGAGGCGATGTACCATTCCGGCACGTCGTGGGCCAGCATCTCCTTCTCCCACTCCTCCTTAAGCCCCTTGCCCTTGCGGACCGATTCCATGATCGTGAAGGACAGGCTCTGATCCAGTCCTTTCTGAATCAGATAGACCATGATATCGTCGCGGCAGCAGATGGCCGTCTGAATCGTGGCCTGCCCGCTTAGAATCAGGTCCTTGGCATTGCCCAGCCACACGTCGGTGCCGTGGGCCAGACCGGCGATGCGAACCAGGTCGGAGAAATATTTTGGCTTGGCGTCCATAAGCATCTGCATGGCGAAATCGGTGCCGAATTCCGGCACGCCAAGAGCGCCCAGCTTGCATCTGCCGATGTCCTCCGGCGCAACGCCCAGGGCCGATGTATTCTGGAACAGGCTCATCACCTCCGGACTGTCCAGAGGAATGTCCTTTACCGGATCCAGGCCGGTCAGATCCTGCAGCATCCGAATCATCGTGGGATCATCGTGTCCCAGAATATCCAGCTTCAGCAGGTTATGGTCGATGGAATGATAGTCAAAATGGGTCGTCACCGTGGTGGTCGTCATATCGTTGGCGGGCCGCTGTACCGGCGTGAAGGAATCGATCTCCTCACCGATCGGCAGCACGATAATGCCGCCCGGGTGCTGGCCGGTCGTCCGCCGAATCCCCACGCAGCCCTGGACGATACGGTTGATCTCACAGTTGCGCTTGTGGTCCCCCCGCTCGTCGTAATAGCGCTTCACATAGCCGTACGCGGTCTTATCCGCCAGGGTGCCCACGGTGCCCGCCCGGTAAGTCTGGCCCTTGCCGAAAATGACCTCCGTGTAATCGTGGGCGTGGCTCTGGTACTCGCCGGAGAAGTTCAGGTCGATATCCGGCTCCTTGTCGCCCTTAAATCCCAGGAACGTCTCAAAGGGAATGTCGTGCCCTTCCTTCCTAAGCTTCGTCCCGCAGACAGGGCAGTCCTTGTCCGGCATATCGCAGCCGGACATGCCGGAAAACGCCTTCACCTCCGGCGAATCAAAGTCGGAATAATGACAGTTCGGGCAGTAATAATGAGGACTCAGCGGGTTCACCTCCGTGATGCCGGCCATGGTCGCCACCAGAGACGAACCGACAGAACCGCGGGACCCCACCAGATAACCGTCCTCATTGGACTTCCAGACCAGCTTCTGGGCAATGATGTACATGACGGCAAAGCCGTTGGAGATGATGGAATGAAGCTCCCTCTCCAGCCGCTCGGTCACGATCTCCGGCAGATTTTCGCCGTAAATCTCATGGGCGCGGTCGTAGCAGATCTTCCGAAGCGTCTCGTCGGAATCCTCGATGACCGGGGGACATTTATCCGGACGGACAGGGGCGATGCGCTCGCACATGTCCGCGATCTTTCTCGTGTTGGCGACCACCACCTCGTAGGCCTTGTCCGGGCCGAGATACGCAAACTCCTCCAGCATCTCCTCGGTGGTGCGAAGATACAGCGGCGCCTGGTTGTCGCTGTTTTCGTAGGTGCGGGCCGCCATGATAATTTTCCGGTAGATCTCGTCCTCCGGATCCAGGAAATGGACGTCGCAGGTGGCGCAGACCGGTTTATGAAACTGCTCTCCAAGCCGGATGATCTTCCGGTTCATCTCCCTCAGATCCTCCTCGCTCTTGATCACGCTGTCTTCGTCCTCCAGCATGAACGCGTTGTTGCCCAGAGGCTGAATCTCCAGATAATCGTAGAAATTCACGATCTCGCCGATCTGCGTATCCGGCACTCCCCGCAGAAGCGCCTGGTAAAGCTCCCCCGCCTCGCAGGCGGAGCCGATGATCAGTCCCTCCCTGTACTTTGACAGAAGGCTTTTCGGAATCCTGGGATTCCGGTAGAAATAGTCGATATGAGCGCGGGAAACCAGACGGTACAGATTCGTCCGCCCCACGTCGTTCTTCGCCAGAATAATGATATGATGGGACGGCAGCTTTTTCACCCGCTCGTCGTCCATCCGGCTCATCTCATTGAGGGCGTCCACATTGTCCACGCCCCGGTTTTTCAGCATTTTCAGAAACGCCTCGAAAATCTCCGCCGTACACCCCGCGTCGTCCACGGCCCGGTGATGGTTCTCCAGGGAAATGTTTAAGGCCTTCGCCACCGTGTCCAGCTTAAAACGGCTCAGCTGCGGCAGAAGGAGCCGGGCAAGCGATACCGTATCCAGCACCGTAGGGTCGAACGGCAGTCCCAGAAGCCTGGCGTTGTGGTCGATAAAGCTGACGTCGAAGGAGGCGTTGTGGGCCACCAGGGCCGCCCCCTCGCAAAATTTCAGAAATTCCGGCAGCACCTGGTCGATCTTCGGCGCGGGCAGCACCATGGAGTCGTTAATGCCGGTCAGCTGCTCGATGCGGAACGGAATCGGCATATCCGGATTCACAAAGGTGCTGAATTTCTCGGAAATCACGCCGCCCGCCACCTTCACCGCGCCGATCTCGATGATATGGTCGTTTAACGGACTAAATCCGGTGGTCTCGATATCGAAGACCACGAACGGATCGTCGAAGCTCTGTCCCCGGGGATTTTCCACCAGCTGCTTCATGTCGTCCACCAGATAACCCTCGACGCCATAGATAATCTTAAAGGTATCGCCCTTGTCCAGCGCGTGGCTGGCGTCCGGGAAAGCCTGCACCACGCCATGGTCGGTAACAGCGATGGCGGGCATGCCCCATTTCTTCGCACGCTTAATAATGTCCCCCACCTCGGAGACGCCGTCCATATCGCTCATCTTCGTATGACAGTGCAGCTCCACACGCTTGACGGGACTGTTATCCTCGCGCTTTCCCGTGAAATCCTCGCATTTCTTAATGCCGACGATGGAACCAACGGTCAGTTCGCCGTCGAACCGGTCGATCGTCGTCATACCCTTCAGCTTGATAAAGCTCCCTTTGACCACGGCTTTGCCCACGTCCTCCATGGCCTCTTCCGACGCGAACAGCTTCACGGATATCGTATCGGTAAAGTCGGTGATATCGAAGATCACCAGGGTTTTGCCGCTCTTTAAGAGTCTTTGGTCCGTGGAAATGATCTTGCCGCGGATGGTCACCTCTCCCTGGACGCCGTCGATATCCTTGATTTCAAGGAACCCGTCGTCAAAATCCCGGCCGTAAAGGACGTCCGGGTTGTCGCTCTTCTTCTGGTAAGAGCCCATGCGCTTTCCGTCTTTCGCACCGGTTTTTTTCCGGAAGCCGCCGAAGGAGGCGCCGCCCTTGCCGCCGAAAGCGCCCGTTCCGTCAGACGGTGCGGCCGCCTTCCTGCTGCGGACCGCCGCCCCGAAGGTCCGTGGCTCTGTCCCGGATGTCCGGGATTCCGCTCCCGGTGTCCGCGCTTCCGCCCCAGACTCCGCGCCTGGAATCGCTGGGGTGCCTGCCCGGGCCTGCGCCGCGCCGGTCTCTGCGCCGCCATTTTCCCAGCCGACGTTTCCCCTGCCGCTTCCCCAGTTACCGGTCTCTGTTCCATTTCCCCAGCCGACGTAAGAAGCCGCCGCTTCCTTTTCCCGTTCCGGCTTCTCGGCAGGTTTCACAAATTCATATTCCACCGTCACCGGAAAACCGCAGCGTTCGCAGAACACCTTCTCCAGCACACGCTCTAAATCGCCGGACTTATCGCGGAAGATCGCGTTATCCTCGACGGTCAACCGCAGCCGGTTCTCCTCCGGGAACTCCCACTGCGCATGCCGGAACATATTGTATTCCACAATACTGTAACGTTTGAGCTCCAAAAGCAGACTTTCCCGGTAAACCTTCAAAAGCTTCTCCGGCGTATACTGGCCGGAGAGATGGTATTTCTCCATAATCTTCACAGTGAGGCGCTTCTCCGGAAACAGCTGTTCCGCGATGCCCTTCTCCAACGCGAAGATATTCTTCTTGACGATCAGTCTGGGGCTCACAATATAGACGCGAAGAAGGCTGCGGTCCCTGGTCGTGGATACGCGTTCCACCTCCACCAGTTTGAGCAGCTCCTTTAAATCCTCCTCGAGATGCAGTTCCGGAAATACTTCCAGAAATCCCTTGCCCATATGTATTACCTGCCCGCCTTTCCTTTTTATCCATGTCTGCAGCTTCCCATATACCGTGTCTGCGCATTACCGCTCATTCTCTCCAGCTCTTCCCGCAGCGCTCCAAGGAGCTCCCCTTCCGGCATCTTGCGGATAATCTGCCCCTTCTTAAACAGCAGTCCCTCGCCGTCGCCGCCTGCCACGCCCAAATCCGCCTCCCGGGCCTCGCCGGGGCCGTTGACCGCGCAGCCCATGACGGCCACCTTTATGTTCAGATGATCAAATTCCGCCGCCATGTTCTCCACCTGATTCGCCAGCCCGATCAGATCGATGCGGGTGCGGCCGCAGGTGGGACAGGAGACTACTTCTATGCCGCCCTGCCGAAGTCCCAGCGTCTTAAGAATCAGCTTTGCCGACTTCACTTCCTCCAACGGATCGCCGGTCAGGGAGACGCGGATCGTGTCCCCAATGCCCTCGTGGAGCATAATCCCCAGACCAACGGCAGACTTGATATTGCCGGAGGCGACAGTTCCCGCCTCCGTAATGCCGACATGAAGCGGATAATCCGTCTTCTTCGCAATCAGCTCATGGGCCTTCACGCACATCATTACATCCGAAGATTTGATGCTGATGACGAGATTGCCGTAACCCATTTTCTCGATCATATGAACCTTATCGAGAGCGCTCTCCACCAGCCCTTCGGCGGTGACGCCCCCGTACTTCTCAATCAACGTCTTCTCCAGGGAGCCGCTGTTGACGCCGACACGGATCGGAATCTCCATTTCCCGGGCCTTATCCACCACGGCCTCCACCTTCTCGCGGGAACCAATGTTGCCGGGATTGATCCGAATCTTGTCCGCACCGCACTCCATGGCCGCGATCGCCAGCTTATAATCAAAATGAATATCCGCCACCAGAGGAATATGTATCCTTTTTTTAATCTCCTGAATGGCGGCGGCGGCCTCCATGGTCGGCACCGCCACGCGGATGATGTCGCAGCCTGCCGCCTCAAGGCGCAGAATCTGCGCAGTCGTCGCCGCGGCATCCTCGGTCTTCGTATTGCACATGGATTGAATCAGGATCGGATTGCCGCCTCCGATGACGCGGTCGCCGATGCGGATTGTCCGGGTCTCTTTTCTGCTCATACGGTTCATTCCCCTTTCACTCTCTCGATTATAGCGCATTCCGACAGAAATATCCATATTCTTCTGCGCCATTCACAGATCACTCCGCTTCCCGGTGCAGCGACCTCTCCGTGTCAAAACCCTCCGGATACCGCTTCTTCAGCTTCTCGATATTCCGCGTCAGCACTTCCTCAAGCGTCACATCCAGAACCGTGGCCGTCTCCGCCAGATACCAGGCGATGTCGCCCAGTTCCTTAATCAGTTTCTCCCGATCCAGCTCATGGCCCTGGGCCAGATGCTTCTTCACGATATCGATCGCCTCGCCGGACTCTCCGCACAGCCCCATGACGCCGTTGATCAGGACGTCCTTCTTGTCCAGCTTCGGGTTCAGTGTGGTCATCGCAAGTTTCTGATACTCATTAATCGTCATATATCGTTCTCCTTCAATACTTCCTCAAGCGCCGATACAAACTTCTCAAGGCCTTCCTTCTCCTCCGCGCCAAACCTGCCGTACAGCGGACTGTCGATATCCAGCACCCCATACAGCGCGCCTTTTCTGTGAATCGGGATCACGATCTCCGAGTTGGAAGCGCCGTCGCAGGCGATATGTCCCGGAAACTGATGGACATTTTCCACCACTACCGTCTGCTCTCTCTGCGCTGCCGTCCCGCAGACGCCCTTCCCAACGGCGATACGCGTGCAGGCTGTCTTCCCCTGAAACGGCCCCAGCCGCAGCTCCCCGCCCTGATACAGATAAAACCCGGCCCAGTTCAGATCCGTAAGCGTCTGATAAAGAAGCGCCGAGGCGTTGGCCAGATTGCTGATCTCGCTCTCCACATCCTCCGCCAGCGCACGCATCTGCGCCGCCAGAAGCTCATAATCCACCTTTTCTGATAATGTTGATCTCTCCTGCCCTGTCATAGATATCCCTCCATCCTGCCTTCGACCGGCAGCTCAAACCGCAGTCTTCTTAAGCAGCTCTCCCGTGATTTCCATTACGTCCCTGTGCCGGATCCCGCGCGGGTCAAAACGAAGCAGCGAATACACAAGCTGCATGACCGCCCCGGCTCCGACTGTACTGATCAGCGTCCCGATTCCGACCGGACCGTCCAAAATCCACCCGAGAAAAAGCACCGCGGCCCACAGCATGATCTCCACAACGCCGATCGGGACGCCGGGAAGCCTCTTTCCAAGCCCTACAAGCAGCGAATCCCTCGGTCCGCAGCACTGCGCGGCCCTCATATAAATCCACATCCCCAGCGCCATAAAGACAAAGCCAACCAGCATAACAAAAATCCCAAGCCAAACGTTGTGATTCTCCGGCAGCGGATTTAAGTCATTGTACAGCTGTACAAGATTGCCCGTCAGCAGAGCGTCAATAATCGTCCCGTATCCGATCCGCTCCCGAAGCAGCAGATCGACCAGAAGCACCGCAACCGCCATCGCCGTCATCGCGAGGCCGTAATTCAGAAACGTGTGATAAGAAATACCCATTCCCAGGCAGTCCCATGGGGCAAGTCCGATATTGGCATAAATCGTCAAATGCACTCCAAACGCAAAGACAGCAAGACCAGCCGCAATCTGACACCATTCCCGGACGATCTCTTTTCTGTTCAAATCCTGTCACTCTCCATCTCTTCATTTGGAACTTCCGGCCGCATCCGGGAGTCCCGTTTGTATTTCCATGCGGAAAGGGCGCCGGGCGTCGTCCTCATCATGACCTTCACGGCGCTGACCGGCGCCGTCAGCCACTTTGCCACCGGCGTTGTGCTGACGGTGCTGGGCGCAGTGATTTTGTCGGTCAGATTACTGAGCTATCTTCCAGAGCCTCTCTCTGCATCTCTCTTTTGCGCTTGGTCATCAGGCCGCCGATGCGGCCGCTCTCTTTGGCCGTCAGGCTGCGCCAGCCGCTTGCAATCACCTTATCGCTTAAGCCCAGTTCCGAAGCGATTTCGAATTTCAGAAGTTCCTCCGGCTTTAAATTCTTCGGGTCAAACGGTTCGTCCTTCTTTTTTTTCGGCATAATAACAGGCATACTCCTTTCTCAAATCTGCTTAGAGTATGCCCGTTTTGGTTAGGCCTATACATACGGACTCTGCGGAATGATAAGCGCCGCGATAATATAGGCTATTATGCCCGGCGCAATGCCAAACAGCGTCACAACCGCCCAGATCAGACGCACAACGGTCGGATCCACCGCGAAATATTCCGCCAGTCCGCCGCAAACTCCGCATATCATACGATCCCTATTCGAACGATATAAACGTTTCCCATTCTCCATGGTTTCCCTCCTCTCCGGCCGCCAGGCCGTTCCCGCGCATAATTCTCTGCGCTCTCTTTCGAAAGTCCCTTTTCCGGACTCCATCCGCGTCTATTTTACCGCATGATATCATAAAATGCAAGGACGCATTCCTTATCAGAAATTCCTTATCGGAAATTCATTTCCACGCTGCCCATACCGCAATCGAGCTTCGCTGTTTTCTCCGAGCCCTCATGCCGCACAGTCCGCTCTCCCTGCAGGCTTCTGCCCGAATCCTCAAGGCCTTCCACAAAGACGCTTCCCACGGACACCTCAATCCTGTAATCGAAATCATCCACCGCGCCGTCGACCGTCAGAGCAATCTCTCCCATCTCACAGTCTGCATCCACAGACTTCCCAACCGCGCCGGTATAGCTGACGCTTCCCATGGCGCTTTCAATTTTCAGCTTCTTCGTATCGCCTTCCTCAATCTCGACGCTTCCGGCCTCTGCTTCCAGCTTCATCTCATCCGCGGATACATTTCCAATCTTCACAGACGCGGCGTTCACAGAAATGTCCAGCTCTTCCGCCAGAATACCGGCGGCATCAACACTGGCCGCGTCCGCCTCGATCTCCACCTTTCGGAAACGCTGTCCCACGGGAACCGTGATCCGCACCATCTCTCCCTCCGGGAGATTAACGATGCTTCGCCCGTTCCCGAAGGTCAGTTTCAGACTGCTGTCGGAACATTTATCCTTTAAAACGATCTTATCCGAGGTGCGCTCTACGCGGATACAGCCGTCCGTCTCGCCCTCCTCAATCAGGATCCGCGACGGAGACGCGGTAATCTCAAGATCGCGGATGTCCGCGACCGGATACTCATCCGTCAGAGAATATTCTTCCGCCCGGCTGTCCGAATCGCCCGCCACGGATACCCAGGACAGACTATCCCGCATGATACGTCCAATCAGGCTGCCGGGATCCCCGTCCGGCAAAAGTCCGCTTCCTGTATTCATCCGCAGCAGCGTCCCGCCCATAGCCGCCGCGCAGCAGCTCATCAGAAGTCCCGCCGTCAGGCAGATTGCCGCGGCGATCAGAACATATTTTATAAACCGTTTCACACAGCACGCCTCCTTCTGTGAAGCAGTCCGCCAAGTCCGTCCGCAATTCCGCCGAAAATCCACGGCAGAAGCTTCCCGTAAACCAGCACTGACAATACAATCCCAATCAGTCCCAAGGCCAGCAGCACCAGACCGGCGCCGACGCACATCATGCCGTCAATCGGATTTACAAATGCAGCCGCAATCCCCGCCGCGATCACAGCGACTCCCGCCACCAGGAATACCAGCGTCAGAATCGCCGTCAGAAACAGCATCACGAGCAGCACTGCCGCAGCGGCCGCCAGAATCCCAAAAGCGCTCCCCGCAAATCCCAGAAGCGCCGGGAGAAGCGTGGTCACTCCAATCACCGCCAGTATAATCCAGAGTACCTTCATCCCCTGATTGGAACCGCCCCGCCCCGGACTCCCCGGACGGCCGTCCGCACCGCTGCCGGCGCCAGGTCCATTGCCGTATCCGTCGGCGTTTCTATGCTGCCCCTCCTGCCGATACCTTCTCTCCTCGCTTTGCGGCGTCTCTCCCGGCCCATATGCGTATGCACCCTGACCGGGATCTGAATTCCGCGAAGCATCCGTGTATACGCCCTGCATGGTATCCGACTCCCGTGCGGCTTTCGTGTACATGCCGTCTCCATGGTGACGGTTCCGGCTTTCGGGTTCGCCCGGATTCCGCGCTCCATCCGTGTACGCTCCCTGTCCAGCCTCCGGCTTCCGCCGGCTGTCCTGCTCTCTCCTTGCCAGCTGGAAATTTGGCTCGCGGAATCTTTCATCCGTATATCCGGCGTCTGTAAACTCCCCGCCGTCAGCGAGATTGCCCTGCAGATCTGACCGTATGATCGAAGCAATCCGTTCCGGACTTCCAAACTCCCGCATAGTCTCTTCCGCCGCCTCTCCGGCCTCTTCCAGATAATCCCGATAATAATCCAGCGCGTCCCTCGTCTCCTCTTCCGGCAGATCCGAGAGCAGATATTCCACCCGCTTCATAAATTCGTCTTTGCTCATATCTGCGCCTCCTCGAATATTCTGGTAATCTTGCCGGAATAACCGACCCACTCACTCTTATAAAGGTTCAGCTGAACCCGCCCCTTCTCCGTGATCCGGTAATATCTGCGGTTTCTGCCGTCAAACGCCATATCATAGGTCTCCAGGCATTCATCTCTCTGAAGACGCCTGAGAACCGGATACAGGGTAGATTCCGACACATCGATGACCCCGCGCACATCCTGGGTAATCTTATACCCATAAGTGCCCATCGCATCCTTTGAAACAACCGCCAGGACGATGGCATCCAGAAGCGCCGTCCCCGTGTTAAACACCATACAGGCTCAACTCCTTACTACATTTCCCGCTTTCGCGGATTCTATTCAGTATGTGAAATAGCGAACTGTTGAACTGTATAATATTATATTGTATATAATATTATATGTCAATATAGGGGGCGGCAATTTTGTGTGCTTTTTATGTGATTTTTCATGGCGTTTTTTTTATAGCAATTCTTTTAGCGGGAAACGTGAGGAAAGGTAGGAATGGGACGCATATCGTTGCGGAAATGCGAGACGCATAAGATACGCGAAAG
Source organism: uncultured Lachnospiraceae bacterium (assembly GCA_947630485.1). GTDB lineage: Bacteria > Bacillota > Clostridia > Lachnospirales > Lachnospiraceae > UBA3402. The sequence goes on along the minus strand of CANRHU010000057.1, from coordinate 6,894 downwards.
AGGCGGGGGCGGGGCGCTCATGGACGCTCATAACTCCGAAGGGTGTCTTTCTAAATTCAAAATCGCCGGTTTGAGGGCAACGGCAGATTCGCGTGAACTCTTGATGAGTTCACGCTCAGACTGCCGCTCCGCCCATGACTTGTGGTCATGGGCGTCGGCCCCTAAACCGGCATTTTTCATTAAGAAAGACATACCCTTCTCCGTAAATCGCTCCCATGAGCGCCCCGCCCCCGCCTCTTTCGCTGTGTTTTCGCTGGCAGACCAAAATAGAAAGGCAACAGGGAAATGGACTTGTCCGAGCGAAGCGAGTTGTCCATTTTTCGTGATGCTTTTCGCAAATCGCTGCGAACTTAGACTTTTCCCGCGAGCAAACCTGAACGCTGGAAGGAGTACGCCTCCTGCGCGTCCCTTCCCCGACCATATCTAATCATATCTGATCACATTCCCCAAACCTCTCCCCCTCTTTCACACACAATGCAAGCGGAGCGTCACTGGCGCGTTTTTTGTATACTGACGAAAAAATACCGACAAAAAAAGGCATCTGGTCAACCTCACAAATGACCAGACGCCCTTTCAATCACACACCGAAATCTCTAACCGGGGACACTCCCCTTCCCCTTACTGATCCTCTTCCGCCAACTGCGCGCCAAGGGCTTCCACATCCACATCCGCTATATCCGGATCCTCAGCCGGCGCCTTCTTCTCCGGCGGGGCCTGAAGGGCCTTGATGCTCAGGCTGATCTTCCGCTCAGCCTCATTGAAGTCCACGATCTTCGCCTCGATCTCCTGACCGATCGACAGCACATCCGCCGGCTTATCTACATGCTCGCGGGAAATCTGGGATACATGCAGCAGAGCGTCCACGCCCGGCTCCAGCTCCACGAAAGCGCCGAAATCCGTCATCCTGGCCACACGGCCGGTGACAATATTGCCCACCGCATACTTCTCGGCGGCGTCAACCCACGGATTCTGATCCGGGAACTTAAGGCTCAGGGCAATCTTATCCCCATGGATATCCTTAATCAGCGTCGTCAGCGTCTGACCGGCCTTGAAGACCTTCTTCGGATTCTCCACACGTCCCCAGGACATCTCGGAGATATGAAGCAGGCCGTCCGCGCCGCCCAGATCGATAAAAGCGCCGAAATCGGTCACATTCTTGATCACGCCCTCTACCACATCGCCCACATTGATGCGCGCGAACAGGGCTTCCTGCATTTCCTTCTTGCGGGCCACCATCAGCTGCTTGCGGTCGCCGATGATTCTTCTGCGGCGGGGATTGAATTCCGTAATCACAAACTCGATCTCCTGGCCGGCAAACTTGGACAAATCCCTCTCGTAAACATCCGAGACAAGACTTGCCGGGATAAATACCCTGGCTTCCTCCACGACAACGCTCAAACCGCCGTCCAGCACCTGCGCCACCTTCGCGGTCAGCACTTCCTGATTGTTAAATGCTTCCTCAAGACGCTTATTGCCGCGGTCCGCCGCAAGTCTCTTGTAGGACAGGGCCACCTGACCCTCTCCGTCATTGACCTTCACAACCTTAGCCTCCAGCTCATCCCCTACATGCACCACGGATCTGAGATCCAGGTTCGAATCGTTGCTGTATTCGTTGCGCGGGATGATACCATCCGACTTATACCCGATATTCAGGACAATCTCGTCGTCCTTCACATCGATAACCTTACCGGTGACAACCTCTCCTGTACGTATTGTTTTCAACGATTCTTCCAACATTTGTTCAAAAGTTTTCTCCGACATCCCTTTTTGAACCTCCTCAATTATTTTCTTTGGGGTTGATGCCCCTGCTGTAATACCTACGCTGCGCACAGAATTCACACTTTCAGGTGATAAGTCGTCAAGTGTCTGAATGAAATGAGTGTTTTTACATTTCCCTTGGCAAATCTCAAAAAGCTTGCGTGTATTCGAACTATACCTACCGCCAATGACCACCATGGCATCTACCTGCGAAGCAATCTGCTCAGCTTCCCTCTGCCGCTCCTCCGTTGCACTACAAATCGTATTTAAAACAATTATATCATAACCCCTTTTTGAAATTTTTTCAACTAATTCTTTAAAATTCTTGTAATTAAATGTCGTCTGCGACACAATACATAGCTTTTCATCCATATTGGAAGGCAAATTGGCTAAATCTGCTTCCGTTTTGACCGTCAAAGCCTCTGTTTTACACCATCCGCAAATGCCTTCCACCTCCGGATGGGCGCTGTCGCCGATAATGACAATTCTCCGGCCCGCCTCGCTCTGCTCCTTCACGATATTATGTATTTTCTTCACGAACGGACACGTGGCATCCACCAGCTTTAAGCCCTGACGGGCTAAAAGTTCATAAATCTGAGGCCCGACGCCGTGAGAGCGGATGACGACCGTTCCCTCATGGAGGTTCGCCAGCTCCTCCTCCGACACCGCCCGGACGCCCTGCTCGTTAAGCTCCCGGACAACCTCCTCATTGTGAATGATGGGGCCCAGCGTGTAGATCGGGCCGTCCGCATTTCGGATCTGGTCATACACCATCTCCATGGCGCGCTTTACGCCAAAGCAGAAGCCTGCCGTCTTCGCGACAATCACCTTCATGCGGGCATCACCCTCCTATCCTCTCCGGCGAAAGTCCCCGTTTCAGAGCCTCCGCAATAATCGCGCGGATCACCTGATCGACCGTCATGGACGAGCTGTCCAAAAGCACGGCGTCCTCCGCCTGCCGCAGGGGGGCGATCTCCCGGTTCATATCCCGGTAATCCCTGGCGCGGATCTCCTCCTCGATCTGCGCGGGATCGCTCTGCCGCCCCTTTTCCAGAAGCTCCCCGCAGCGCCTTCTGGTCCGAACCTCGACGGAAGCGGTCAGATAAATCTTGGTCTGCGCATTGGGCAGGACACAGGTGCCGATGTCGCGGCCGTCCATGATCACATCGGTGCTGGCGGCCAATTCCCGCTGCAGGCTCAGAAGCTTCTGCCGCACCGCCGCGTAGACGGAGCAGGCGGAAGCCAGGTGGCCGACCTCCTCCGTTCGGATCAGGCCCGACACATCCTCACCGTTCAGAATTACCCGCTGGACGCCGTCCTCATAGCGGATAGAGATACTGATATCGCCGCAGGCGCGGCTGATTCCCTCCTCGTCGTCCATGCCGATTCCCTGCCTGTCAAAATACAGGCCCATGGCCCGGTACATGGCCCCGGTATCCACATAGACGAACCCCAGCTTCTGGGCGAGCGCCCTGGCGATCGTACTTTTTCCGGCGCCGGCCGGTCCGTCGATTGCAATGTTATACGCTGCTGACATACGCAGATTTCTCCTTTATTTTCCCTCTCCGCGGCAGATTTTCCCTCCGCAAAGATTTCATTTTCACCGCTCTTTCTTAAGCGCGGCCGCCTGCTCTCACTCCCATTGGACGCCGCTTTCATTCGCCCGGTCCTATTCTTATCAGACGCTGCTGCGCATCCGCCCAGTCTCACTCCCATCGGACGCTGCTGCCGGCCGCCCAGCCCGTGGACCAGGCAATCTGCAGATTGAAGCCGCCCGTCACCGCGTCCAGATCCAGAACCTCGCCGGCAAAATACAGGCCCCGCACCTTCTTTGACTCCATGGTGGACGGGGAAATCTCCTTCACCGAGACGCCGCCCTGGGTGATGATGGCCTCCTCAAAACCGCGCAGCCCCGTAAGCGTCACCGCAAAATGCTTCGTCAGCTCCAGAAGTCTCTGCCTCTCCTGCCTGGTAATATCCCTCACCGGTTTTTCCGGGCGGATACCGCTTCTGGCCACCATGACCGGAATCAGCTTCGCCGGATAGAGCCGGCCAAGCGCGTTCGAAAACTGCCGGTTGGAGGCCTCCGCGAAATCGCGCAGGAGCCGCGCGTCCAGCTGTTCGTCCGTAAGCGCCGGCTTCAGATCGATCTGCATCCTCAGCGGCCTCTCCCGCAGGATTTTCCCCACAAAGCTGCTGGCGCTCAGAACCAGCGGCCCGCTGACGCCGAAATGAGTGAAAAGCATCTCGCCGAATTCCCGGTACAGCTCCTTTTCGCCGTCCAGGACGGATATCTCCACATTCTTAAGCGAAAGGCCCTGCAGACTCCTGACGTCCTCCTCTTTCGCGTTCATGGGCACCAGGGACGGCCTGAGAGTCGTCACCGTATGGCCGCAGTCCCTCGCGAACCGATAGCCGTCGCCGGTCGATCCGGTCGATTCATAGGAAAGCCCTCCCGTCGCCACGATCACAGCGTCGCCGGGGATAAAGCGCAGGCTCTCCCCGATCAGGGCACGGCCGCCCGCGCCCTCCCGCCTGCCGCCCGAAGGCGCCTGCTCCCAAAGCTTGAGGCCGGTACATTTGCCATCCTCGGCGCAGATGCCGGCAACCTCCCTGCTAAGGTGCATCCGCACCCCCAGGGACTTCATCTGACGGACCAGGGCCGCAATCACATCCGAAGAATGATCGGACACCGGGAACACCCTTCCGCCCCGCTCGGTCTTGAGCGGACAGCCGGCTCTCTCTAAAAGCTCCATCATGTCCCGGTTTGAAAACGCGGCAAAACTGCTGTACAAAAACCGGGGATTCGTCACCACATTCTGTCTCAGTGACTCCATGCTGCACGCATTGGTCACATTACAGCGGCCCTTGCCGGTGATGAACAGTTTCTTCCCCGGTTTTTCGTTCTTTTCATATAAGTGGACTTCGTGCCCGCATCCGGCGGACGCGATGGCGGCCGCCATGCCGGCGGCTCCGCCTCCCACGACCAAAACAACGCTCATGCTTCTCTTACCTGACCAGATTCAGATGAACCATAAAGCCCGCGATCTCCTTATCCAGATACACGAACTTGATCCTGCCCTCCTCGTTGGTCTTAATCGTCTCCGGGATCGTATGCACGCCGCGGGAGGCAAAAAACTCGATCGCCTTCTCGCAGTCATTGACGCCAATCGCGATATGGCCGACGGTTCCGCGGCCGCTTCCCTTCATGATCTCCACCAGATCCGCGGAGAAAATCGAATTGGCTCCCTCTTTCGCCGGAAGTCCGAAAAACGTCTCGAAATCCTGCGCCCACGCTCTCGCCTGCTCGTCGTCCGCAGCGTTAATTCCCACATGGAATACGTGCATTCCCAGCTCTTTTACCGCATCCTGCATAAATGTTCTCCTATTTTTCTTTTTTTGAAACTTCCTCGATCTTCTTCTCCAGCGCGTCCACGACGGTGCGCAGCACCTTCACGCGGGCATAGAGCTTATCGTTGCCCTCGACCACGACCCACGGCGCGTAGGTGGTGGAGGTGCGGACCAGCATCTCGTCAACCGCCGCCTCATAGAGATCCCATTTCTCACGGTTTCTCCAGTCCTCATCGGTGATCTTCCACTGCTTGGCCGGGTTCTCCATGCGCTCCTTGAAGCGCCGCTCCTGCTCGTCCTTATCGATATGAAGCCAGAATTTGATCACCACCGCGCCGTAATTGGCCATGTGGGACTCCATCTCATTGATCTCCTGATAGGCGCGCTTCCACTCGGCCTCCGTACAGAAGCCCTCGATGCGCTCAACCATGACGCGCCCGTACCAGGTACGGTCGAAGATGGCGATATGGCCGCCCTTGGGCATATTGTTCCAGAAGCGCCACAGATAATGGTGCACCTTCTCGATGTCGTTGGCCGCGGAGGTGGGATTCACCTGATAGCCTCTCGGATCCAAGCGGCTGGTCAGACGCTTGATCGCGCCGCCCTTTCCGCCCGCGTCCCAGCCCTCGAATCCAAGTACGACCGGAATGCGCAGCCGGTACAGCTCGCTGTGCAGCGTCTCCAGCTTCTTCTGAAGCTTGTCGAGTTCCTTTTTATATTCTTCCCGCGTCAGGGACTTGGTCAGATCGACGCCGGACAGCACGCCGTTCTGGAAACGCTCCGCGGGCCTTGCGACGGTTTTCTCCGGCTTCTCCTGCGCGGCTTCCTTGCGGCGCGCCAGCTCGTAATCCAGGCGCTCCGTCACCGTCGTGAGAATCTTCATGGCCGCATAATCCTTGTCTGTGGCCTCGATGATCGTCCAGGGCGCGTACTCCGTCTCCGTATTCTCCAGCATCTCCTCGGTAATCTTAAGGAACGCGTCGTATTCTTTGTTCCGCTTCCAGTCCTGCTTGGTGACGCGCCACGCGGTCTCCTTGGCGCTCTCCAGCTTCTTGAAGCGCTTCTTCTGCTCCCCCTTGGAAATGTGCAGGAACAGCTTGATGATAACGGTTCCGTCGTCGGTCAGCTGCTTCTCAAAGGACAGGATATCCTGATAGGCACCCGCCACGTCCTTCTCTTTCGTAAGTCCGTCGAAACGGTCCTCCGTCACAACCTTGTACCAGCTGCAGTCAAAGATTTCTATTCTTCCTTTCGCCGGCGTCTTGGTCCAGAACTGCCACAAAAACGGGCGCAGCTTCGCCTCTTCATTGGAAGAATTGGTCGCGTAAACGGAGAAGCCTCTCGGATCAAGCGCCTGAATCAGACGATTGATCTGCACGCCCTTACCTGCCGCCCCCAGGCCCTCAAACACAATCATGACCGGAATACCCGCCGCTTTGCACTCGCGCTGCAGTCTTCCCAATCGCTCCCCCTCAGTCTCCACAATCTGCTTGTAGGTTTCCTTGTCCACTTTTTTTGATAAGTCGATCTTCTCCAGCATACAATACCTCCTCTTCTTTGTCGTTTCGGATAGATATATCAGCCATGCATTTTGGTGCCTTTATTATAAAACGAATCCATGTACGTTTCAAGCCCCGCAAAAAAGAAAATGGCAAAATTCGCGAAAAAGTGGTTGCATTTTTTTTTTCTCGTGATATAATGTGCAAAGAGATGGGGGCGTAGCTCAGCTGGGAGAGCGTTCGGTTCGCATCCGAGAGGTCGAGGGTTCGAATCCCTTCGTCTCCA
>CANRHU010000056.1 GCA_947630485.1 uncultured Lachnospiraceae bacterium | reverse complement strand
TTTTTAGACCTGATTTTACGAATTTCTGGCATATAGACGAACTTTTTTGCTAAAGAAATTGGAGGCGATTTTTAGTCGATGTTGTTCAAACTGCACAGTGAGTACCAGCCCACCGGCGACCAGCCCCAGGCCATCGAGGCCCTGGTGAAAGGGTTCCAGGAAGGCAACCAGTTCCAGACTTTACTGGGGGTTACGGGCTCCGGCAAGACCTTCACGATGGCGAACGTGATCGAGCGGCTGCAGAAGCCGACTTTGGTACTTGCGCACAATAAAACGCTGGCGGCGCAGCTTTACAGCGAGTTTAAGGAGTTCTTCCCGGAGAACGCGGTGGAGTATTTTGTGTCGTATTATGATTATTATCAGCCCGAGGCTTACGTCCCGTCCACCGATACCTATATCGAGAAGGATTCCGATATCAACGACGAGATCGACAAGCTGCGCCACTCGGCGACGGCAGCGCTGTCGGAGCGGAGCGACGTGATCATTGTGGCGTCGGTGTCGTGTATTTATGGCCTGGGTAGCCCCATCGACTATCAGGAGATGGTGATTTCCCTGCGGCCGGGGATGGAGAAGGACCGGGACGATGTGATCCGCAAGCTGATCGATATCCAGTATGAGCGGAATGATATGGATTTCCACCGTGGGACGTTTCGGGTGCGGGGAGACGTGCTGGAGGTGTTCCCGGCTTATTCGGACAGCTCGGCCTATCGGATTGAGTTCTTCGGGGACGAGGTGGATCGGATCATGGAGATCGACACGCTGACCGGGGAGGCGAAGCTGCAGCTGAACCACATCGCCATTTTCCCGGCGTCCCACTATGTGGTGCCGAAGGACAAGATGATGATCGCCACGGAGAATATCCTGGCGGAGCTTAAGGAGCGGGTGGCGTATTTTAAGAGCGAGGACAAGCTTCTGGAGGCGCAGCGGATCGCGGAGCGGACGAATTTTGACGTGGAAATGATGCGGGAGACCGGCTTCTGTTCCGGTATCGAGAATTATTCGCGCCATCTGGTGGGGACCGCGCCGGGAGAGCCGCCGTATACGCTGCTGGATTATTTTCCGGACGAGTTTCTGATGATCGTGGACGAGTCCCATATGACGCTGCCCCAGGTGCGGGGGATGTATAACGGCGATCGTTCACGGAAGCAGACGCTGGTGGATTACGGGTTCCGCCTGCCGTCAGCGCTGGATAACCGGCCGCTGAATTTCGGGGAGTTTGAGAGCAAGATCGACCAGATGATGTTTGTGTCGGCGACGCCGGGGGATTACGAGGCGGAGCACGAGATGCTGCGGACGGAGCAGATCATCCGGCCGACAGGGCTTTTGGATCCGGAGGTCGTGGTGCGGCCGGTGGCCGGGCAGATCGACGATCTGGTGGCGGAGTGCAATCGGGAGATTGCAAAGGGCAATAAGGTGCTGGTGACGACGCTGACCAAGCGGATGGCGGAGGATTTGACCGACTATATGCGGGAAGTAGGCGTGCGCGTCAAATATCTTCATTCCGATATCGATACGCTGGAACGGGCGGAGATCATCCGGGATATGCGGTTAAATGTATTCGATGTGCTGGTGGGTATCAATCTGCTGCGCGAGGGCCTGGATATTCCGGAAATTTCCCTGGTGGCGATTCTGGATGCGGATAAGGAGGGCTTTCTGCGGTCGGAGACTTCGCTGGTACAGACGATCGGGCGCACCGCCAGAAACGTGGACGGTCATGTGATCATGTACGCGGATGTGATTACCGATTCCATGCGGCGGGCGATCGACGAGACGAACCGGCGCCGGAAGATTCAGCAGGAGTATAACGAGGCCCACGGTATCACGCCGGTGAGTATCCGCAAAGCGGTGCGGGATTTGATTGCGATTTCGAAGGCTGCGGATGAGGATGGGAAGTCGAAGGACATCGAGAAGGATCTGGAGTCCATGGATACGGCGGAGCTGAATAAGCTGATGAAGGAGCTGCAGAAGAAGATGCATAAGGCCGCCGCGGAACTGAACTTTGAGGAGGCGGCCGTGCTGCGCGACCGGATGCTGGAAGTAAAGAAGATGCTGCTGGAATAAAGGAATACAAAAACGCGTCACTGGCGCTCCGTTTGCATGGAAATACGGGCAGGCGGGGCGACTCCGCCTGCTGATTTCCGCCGTTTCCAGCAAGATTTTCTCATTTTTCTGTTGACTTTAATCTGCTAACGTGCTAATATAGCGAAGTCAACGTGACAATTCAAGGAAAAGTTTGGAGGATTGGATTATGAGAAAATTACTGGCGTTATCTTTGGCAGGGGCGATGGTGCTTTCCCTGGCTGCGTGCGGCGGTTCCGGCAATGGCGGAACGACTGCGGCCGCGACGACTGCGGCCGCGGCTGATACAGCCGCGGAAACGACTGCGGCGCCTGAGACGACTGCGGCTGAGGCGGAAGCGGACAAGGCGGAGGAAGCGCAGCCGGCGGCTGACAGCGACATGGCCTACATAAAGGACAAGGGCACGCTGGTCGTGGGCATCACGGAGTTTGAACCGATGGATTATCAGGATGAGAGCGGCGAGTGGGTCGGTTTTGACGCTGACATGGCGAAGGCGTTTGCGGAGAGCCTTGGCGTTGAGGCGGAGTTCATCGTCATCGACTGGGATAATAAGGTTCTGGAGCTGGAAGGCAAGACCATCGACTGCGTTTGGAACGGCATGACGCTGACCGATGAGGTTACCAGCGCCATGGAGTGTTCGAACGCGTACTGCAACAATGCGCAGGTTGTGATCGTGCCGGCCGACGTGGCGGATCAGTATCAGGATAAAGAGAGTCTGGCGGATCTGAGCTTTGCGGTGGAGGCCGGAAGCGCCGGCGAGGGCCAGGCGGAGGAGCTGGGTTTAACCTATACTGCGGTAACCGCGCAGGCCGACGCGCTGATGGAGGTAGCCGCGGGTACGTCTGACGCTGCGATCATTGACTCTCTGATGGCGGCTGCCATGGTGGGTGAGGGTACAGGTTACGCAGACCTGACCTATACGATTGGTTTAAATGAGGAGAAGTACGGCGTAGGTTTCCGCAAGGGCTCTGACCTGGCGGCGGCGCTGAATGATTTCTTTAAGACAAGTTACGCGGACGGCAGCATGACGGCGTGTGCGGAAGAGTATGGTGTACAGGCGGCGCTGATCGAGCAGTAAGCGGCGTCAGGCAGGAAGAAAGGAACAGGCGATGAGTCTTATCCTGGAACAGATGCCGGTGGTTATTGGGGCTCTCAATACCGGCTTTCTTCAAACCTTAAAATTATTTTTGGTGACGCTTCTCGGAGCGTTTCCCTTGGGGCTGGTCATCGCGTTCGGTTCCATGTCCGCTTTTCGGCCGCTGAGTCTTGTGACGAAGCTGGTGGTGTGGGTCGTGCGCGGAACTCCGCTGATGATTCAGCTCCTGATCATCTACTATTTTCCTGGACTGGTTCTGGACAATCCGATTTGGGGCGGCGGGGAGGCCGGACGTTTTCTGGCGGCCTCCACGGCGTTCATCATCAATTACGCCTGTTATTTCTCCGAGATCTACCGGGGCGGCATTCAGGGCGTGCCGGCAGGTCAGGAGGAAGCGGGCCTGGTGCTTGGCATGACCAAGAGCCAGATTTTCTGGCGGGTCAAGCTTCTGCAGATGATCAAGCGCATCGTGCCGCCCATGTCCAATGAGATCATCACGCTTGTGAAGGATACGGCGCTGGCCCGCATCATCGCGCTGCAGGAGATTATTTTCGCGGGACAGTCGTTTTTAAAGGGTTCTCATGGGATTTCCGGCGCGATCTGGCCGCTGTTTTTCACGGCGTTCTATTATCTGGTTTTCAATGGCGTCCTGACTCTTCTTCTGGGACAGCTTGAAAAGAAGCTGGATTATTTCAGGTAAGGAGGGACGGACAATGGCGATTCTGGAAGCGGAAAATATCTGCAAGACCTTCGGACGTACGGACGTATTGAAATCGATCGATCTGTCGCTGGAAAAGGGGCAGGTGCTGTCTGTCATCGGTTCCTCTGGAAGCGGCAAGACGACGCTTCTGCGGTGTCTCAATTTCCTGGAGCGGCCGGATAAGGGCGTGATCCGGGTGAACGGCGAGACGCTTTTTGACGCGGAGGATCCGTCCGGGCTGAGCGAGGCGGCGATCCGCAGGAAGCGGCTGCATTTCGGGCTGGTATTCCAGTCCTTTAACCTGTTTCCGCAGTATACGGCGATGGAAAATGTTATGCTGGCCCGGAAGCTTCTGGCGGCGGAGCAGCCGGATTTTAAAACCCGGAAAAAAGAGATTCTGGGAGAGATTGAGGAGCAGGCGAAGAAGCTGCTTGATCAGATGGGACTCACCAACCGAAGGGATAATTACCCGCATCAGCTTTCCGGCGGGCAGTGTCAGAGGGTGGCGATCGCCCGGGCGCTGGCGCTTCAGCCGGATATCCTCTGCTTTGACGAGCCGACTTCGGCGCTGGATCCGGAACTGACCGGGGAGGTGCTGAAGGTGATCAAGGAGCTGGCGGACCAGAATATGACGATGATCATCGTGACGCATGAGATGTCTTTCGCCAGGGATGTGGCGGATCACGTGATTTTCATGGACGACGGCGTAATTGTGGAGCAGGGCGATCCGAGAGAGGTGTTCGGCAGCCCGAAGGAGGAGAGGACGCGGCAGTTCTTGCTGCGGTATTAAATGCGGCCGGGGAAGATGACGGTGAAGCAGCTGCCGCCTTCTGCGGCGTCGGAGATATCGATTGTCCCTCCGTGGAGCCGGATCAGTTCTCTGGCGATACTCAGGCCCAGTCCGAAATGGGACTTATCGCTGCGGGATGTGTCGGCGCGGTAGAAGCGGTCGAAAATATGCGGTTTGATATCGTCCGGGATGCCGGGACCTTCGTCAATGATACGAAGGATGAGGCAGCCGGACGATTTTTTGCGCTTACGCGGGGAAATACTGTCCGGGCGGAAGGAATCTGTGCCCTCGCGCTGGTTTAAACGCGCCGGTATGCCGCGGTCACGGCAGATGGCCGCCTCTGCGCAGATCTGGATCTTCCGGCCGGATGGGGTATAGGTGATCGCGTTATCCAAAAGGATGGACAGAATCTGGCGGATGCGCTCCGCGTCGCCACGCAGTCCGGGAAGGGGAGTTTCCGGAAGCTTCAGTTCCAGCCGGATTCCTTTTTGGCGGCAGAGCGGGAGATAGGCGTCGTAAGTATCGATCAGAAGCGTATCCATATCCACGTCGGTCAGGGTCAGGCTCCAGGTTTTCGCGTCGGCGGACGCCAAGAGGAGCATGTCGTCGATGAGCCGCGCCATACGGGAGCACTCGCTGTCGAAGGAGGCGAGCAGGCCGTCAGGCGGAACGGTTTCCGGGTTCCGGGACAGGCTTCGCATCGCCGCGATTCCGGAACGGAGCACCGCAAGCGGCGAGCGCAGCTCGTGGGAAGCGGCCGCGATAAATTCTGCCTGTTTCTGGCGGCTTTCTTCCACCGGCCGGAGGGACCAGCCGACGAAATACCAGCTGATGACCGACAGCCCCGCGACGCCGAAAAGTTCGAGCACGCACAGCCAGATGAGCGTCGTTTGGAGCATGTCCGCCGCGGGCGGCATGTAGGCGATCAGGCACAGTGCGCGGACGGACTTGCCGTAGGCCGAGACCATGACGCGGGCACGGTAATTCTCCTGGCGGTCCCCCTGGATGGTGAAGACGGAGCTGACGACGGAGGAGGCCGAGATAGGCCGTACCGTGGTAAATACGCCTTCCGCTTCCGCGCGCGCCTTTGCGCGCGCGATCAGGTCCTTTCGGGGCGTCTCGGGCGTCCAGGAGCCGTTGAAAAGCAGGGCGGTTCCGTTTTCTTCTATATGGATGACGACCCTTCGGTCGGCTTCCGTCTGCGCCAGGAATCCCTGGGCGATCGTTGTATCGGATTGTAGTCTGAACTGCAGTGAATTCCACAGATCATAGAAATCTTCCAACTGTTCCTGATGGGTCTCCCGGACGCGCGTCATGAGGAGGACGGCCATGACCAGGGTCAGGATCAAGGAGGTCGTGACCGCGTAAAGAAGCGTCAGCCGCCGCCTCAGAATCGCCATGGAAGCTGCCGCGGAGCGGTCAGCGGGATGGATTTCGGCCGGCAGAGCGGACGGCGATGTATGCTGTTCCGGAAAATGATGTGCCGTACTGTCGGCGGAAGATATTTTCATAGACGGCTCCTTTGAGAGATCGATGAGGCGTATGAACGGATGCGTTCCCATAATCGGATTTCCGGAATCATAATCAGGTTGCGTCATCCGTTCCGGTCCGTTTTTCCTCCAGCAGATATCCGACCCCGTGTACCGTCGTCAGCTTCGCCGGCGCGTCTACCGCGGCCAGCCGCCGCCGGAGAAAATAGATGTAATTGTCCAGATTTCCTTCTTCCACTTCGGCCGCGGAGCCCCAGACATAGGAGAGGATCCGCGCCCGCGCAAGCGTCTGTCCCGGATGCCTCAGGAAACATTCCAGGAGCGCCGATTCCCTCTTTGAGAGGTTCACGCTCCTTTCGCCGCAGGACAGGACACGCTGGTTCGGCTCCAGACAGATCCCATAGGCCGTCAGACGGCTTAAGTCCTGCAGCCGTCCCGGTCTGCGGGTGATGGCCCGGATCCGCGCCATCAGCTCCTCCACCGCGAACGGCTTCACCAGGTAGTCGTCCGCCCCCGCGTCCAGGCCGTCGATCCGCTCCCCGAGTCCGTCCAGGGCCGTCGCCAGGATCACCGGCGTCTGTATTCCCTGCCGCCGCAGGCTTAAAAGAACCGTCAGCCCGTCCACCTTCGGCAGCATCCGGTCCAGCACGATCACGTCATAGACCCCGCTTTTGGCGTAGTATAGGCCGTCGTCGCCGCTGTGGCAGCATTCTGTCTCATATCCCGCCGCGCTGAGCGCCAGCTTGATATTCCGGCAGAGATCTTTGTCGTCTTCAATCATCAATATCCGCATGGAACTGTCTCCTGCACTCCGCGGCGCGGTTCGAAAATCTATTTCCGCGTTCCGCACCGCGGCCTCTAAGATCCATCTTCGCACTCCGCGCCGCACACTTCTTCTATGGATATTCTACCATACATATCTCTAAAAAATCTTTAAAAATAACTTTCTCTTTCCAGTATTTTTAGAGAATCCCCTGTTAGAATCGGTATACAGAAAGCACGCCGCAGGAGGCCCCTGTATGCATCCGGAGCCGGAAAGCCCGCTGCGTGCCCGCAAAGCAAAACATGAACAAAGCAAAACATGAAGGAGGACAAAAATCTATGCGCAAACATCGATTACTCTCTGCGTTTCTCGCCGCCGCGCTTGCGGCCGGACTTCTCGCCGGCTGCGGAGGGGGAGCGGGGAGCGGTCAATACACGAAGGCAGAGGAGGAGAATGCCGGCGCCGCGGGCGGCGGTTTCCAGTCAGGCGGCGGGGCAGCCGGAGACGGCCGGAATGGCAGCGGTCCGGCAGGAGACGGACAGAGCGGAGGAAGCGGGGACGGCGCATCGGGCTCCGGCCTCTTCGGCGGCTCCTCAGCGTCCGCCGTGGACGGCGAGATCCCGCTGGGCCGCTACGTGGAGGAAGAATTCACCTTCCCCGACAGCGCCAGCCAATACTCTTACACCACGCTCTTAAAAGGCGAGGGCGGCCGGCTTGAGCTCTATATGTGCGATTACGATTCCCACGAATCCGTCCGATATCTCTACGACGGCGAATCCTGGAAGCTGGATCAGGACTGGATGAAATGGTACCGGGACAAGGTGGCCTCCGGGGAGATCTGTTCCGAGCCCTATAAGATCACCTACGGCCTCGACGGCAAATACTATTTTACCGCCGTAGGCGATGAAGAATACGTGTGCCATCTGTACCAGACAGACGGCAGCAGCGTGACGGAGCTGCTCTCCGACGCGTTCCTCCCGCCGGCCGGCAAGGAGTACGGTCTGATCCCCGGCCAGATCGACGTCGCCGCGGACGGCAGGATCCTGCTTCACGATATGGATTACGTCTACTGCTACCGTCCGGACGGCGCGATGCTTTTCAGCATGGCCCGTTTCCCGGCTGCCTCGGATACCAGCGTCGGTTACATAGAGGGCAATGAATTTCTGACCGTCACGGAGGACGGCGTCACCCGCTACGACTTAAGCAACGGCAGGAAGATCGAGGACATTCCCTTCGACGACAGCATCGGGATCACCCAGTACGGCGAGGGCAATTATCTGTTCGGAGACGGCGAGGGCGGCGTCTATCTGGCAAGCGAGAAGGGGCTGTTCCATGTCAATAAGGGCGGAACCCTGTGGGAGCAGGTGATGGACGGAAGACTAAACTCCCTGGGCCGGCAGAGCCGGAACTTAAGCGCCTTCTGCGCCGGAGACGATAACGATTTCTACGGCTGCTACACGAACGGGGGACTTGCCGGATTCGTGGTCTGCCATTATACCTACGACCCGGAGATGCCAAGCGTCCCACGCTACACGCTTACGGTCTACAGCTTAACCGACAACGCCACGGTCCGCCAGGCCGCCTCCGTCTTCCAGGAGGAGAACCCGGACGTGTTCGTGGACGTGCGCTGCGCGACGGAGACGGACACCAATATTTCTACGATCTCGGACGACACGATCCGCGCACTGAACACGGAGATCTTAAACGGCAAAGGCGCCGACGTATTCGTTCTGGATGGCCTGCCCGCCGATTCCTATAAGGCGAAGGGCGTGCTGATGGATATGCGGGAGCTGTTTGCCCAGATTCAGCAGGAGACGCCGCTTCTTGCGCAGGTGACGGAGGGCTATACCGACGCGGACGGAGCCATTTACCAGATGCCGGCCCGGATCCAGGTGCCCTTCGCCCTGGGAAATGCGGACGCGGTGGAGGCGTGGAAGACCCTGGAGGGCGTCCGTGATTATCAGGGTGACAAACCGCTCCAGTGGACGGATACCTATGAATCGATCCTGCGGGAGCTGGCGGTGCTGCATTATCCGGAGATCTTCGGCGCGGACGGTTTAAGCCTCGACCATGGGACGCTCGTCACGTATCTGGAGGCGGCGAAGGCCCTGGCGGAAGCCAGCGGGGCCAAAGAGACCTTTACCGAGCAGGAACAGGAGGACGTCCATGTGAGCAACCGCGTGGTGCCTCTGGGCATCAAGGGCAATGCGATCTTCTTCGATGCGGGTCTGGCGGCCAGCGGCATTGAGAAGATGGAAAACATTTCCGACTTCGGCTATCCGGTGACCTTTATGACGAACCATCCGGACGCCGTCGCGGATCTGGTGAACGGGATCTATTTCCCCAGCGGGCTCATCGGAATCAACCAGGCGACCGCCAATCCGGATCTGGCGAAGGAATTTGTGAAATGTATCTTCTCTGTGGATGTGCAGAAAGAGAACCTCTACGACGGCTTTGCGGTCAGCGTCGCGGGGCTGGACGCCATGTTCGCGGTGGAAGGCAATGGGATCTCCTTCGGCATGGGCTTCAGCAACTGGGACTATAATGCCAGCGCCGTGTATCCGAACGCGGAGATGCGGGCAAAGCTGCGGGAGCTGGTCGAGGGCGTCCGCCAGCCGGTGAACGTGAACCAGACGCTCCTGGGAATGGTCGTTGCCGGTTCCATGGACTGCCTTGGCGGCAGGATCTCCGTCGAGCAGGCGGCGTCCGCCGTGGAGCAGCAGGTGATGCTGTACCAGGCGGAGAGAGAGTAAAGAAGCAGAACTGGGCGAAAAGCGAATAAAAGAAGCAGAACTAAAAAGAAGAAAAACCGGAAGGGCAGAAAACGGTATTCGGCCGGCTGCGTAGTATACAGGATGTACTGTTTAGCGGATACGGAGCTCCGTGAAGATGAGGAAGGGGGCGGTTTCGGTGAGTGAAATAAACGATAGAGAACAGACAGAAGAGGAACCGCTCCGAAGCGGAAGCCGGGCAGGACGTGCTGTTTGGCGGCGTGGAAACCGGTGGTGTCGGGCAGGAGTTAGAAGCCGGCACAGCAGAAATCGGCGAAGACGGCAAAAGCACGGCATCCGCCGCCGTCAGGCGCGCGCGGCCTGGTTCTTTCTGGCGCCCAGCCTGGCGGGGGTAGCGGTGTTTAACGCGGTTCCGTTCGCCGATGTGGTCCGCCGTTCTTTCTTAGACGCCATGGGGCGGACACGCGTGGGCCTGGCGAACTACGCGGCGGTCTGCGAAAACGCCGCTTTCCGGCTGGCGTCGTTAAATACCGTCCGCTTCCTGGCGGTCTGTCTGCCGCTTCTGATGCTTACGTCCTTTGCGCTGGCGCTTCTTGTGTTTCGGCGGGACGGCAAGGGGAACCTGTACAAAACGACGATGGTGCTGCCGTTGGTCATTCCGGTGGCCGCCATGGTGCTGGTCTGGAAGATCATTCTCTGCCAGGACGGGGTGTTAAACGAGCTGCTGAACGGGCTGGCGCGGGCTGTGGGAGGGACAGATGCGGCCCGCGCCGGGGAAGCCGCGGCGCAGGTTGCAAAGCTCTGGGACAGGGACTGGGTAAACAGCAGCGCGGCCTTTCCGATTCTGATTATAACCTATATATGGAAGAATGCAGGTTACGATCTGCTTCTGTGGCTGGCCGGGCTGGCGTCCGTTTCCGAAAGTCTCTATGACGCCGCCCGCGTGGACGGCGCAGGCGCCTGGGCGCGGCTTTGCTACATCACGCTGCCCGGTCTTTCGGGAACCTTCGGTCTGGTGCTGATTCTGTCGGTGGTCAATTCCTTCCGCGTCTACCGGGAGGCGTATCTGCTGGCCGGTTCCTACCCGGATATGAGCATTTACATGATCCCGCACCTGTTCAGCCACTGGTTTCTGACGCTGGATGTGCAGAATATGTGCACCGGTTCCATGCTTTTGGTGGCGGCGGCGCTGCTGATGGCGGGCGCTGCGCAGACCTTGCGGCTTGCGTTTTTGCGCGGAACGCGCAGAAAAAAGAGAAAGAGATAGAATCCATGAAAAAAACCAGTCTGTTATCCTGCAAAACATTTCCGGGAAGGTTACGCCGGCAGATTCGGCTGACCCGCAGCGTCCGCGCCCGCCTGCGGCATACGGTCTGCGTCCTTGTCTGTCTTACGGTCTGGCTTCCGATTCTCCTCATGTTTGCGGCGTCTCTGATGCCGGAGGACGAGCTGCTCTACCGGTATGTGGAGCCGCTGGGGCTTGGGAGGGAAGACGTCCATGCGGCGCTGCTTCCGGCTTATCCGTCCCTGCAGCCTTTTGTGGAGCTTCTGCTGCGCTCGCCGGGCTTTTATGTCATGTTCTGGAATTCCTGCATTCAGGTTCTGCCGGCGCTGGCCGGACAGTTTCTGGTGGGGGCGCCGGCCGCCTGGGCGTTTGCGCGGTTTTCCTTTCCGGCGAAGAAGCCGCTGTTTTTTCTGTATGTGCTTTTGATGGTTCTTCCCTTCCAGGTCACGCAGGTGTCAAATTACCTGATTCTGGACCGGATGCGGCTTTTGGATACCCATCTGGCGCTGATACTGCCCGCCGTTTGGGCCGCCTTCCCCGTTTTTATCATGACAAAGTCCTTTGAGAGCATTCCCAATGCCCTTCTGGAGGCGGCTTACCTGGACGGGGCGGGCGAGCTGAAAGTATTTATCCATGTCGGCCTGCCTGCCGGCTATCCGGGGATTGTGACGGCTTTGCTTCTGGGCTTTATCGACAACTGGAACGCCCTGGAACAGCCGATCGCCTTTTTGAAAAGCGCGCCGCGGTGGCCGTTGTCTCTGTATCTGCCCAGTATCGCCCAGGAAAAGGCGGCGGTGGCATTCGCGGCCGGCATTGTGATGATGATGCCGCCTGTGCTTTTCTACCTGAACGGACAGAGCGAGCTGGAGCAGGGCATCGCCGCCTCGGGCGTCAAGGAATGAGCCGCAAAAACGGCGTCCGGAGGCGCCGCCTGCCGCGCGGGAAAGCGGGAACATCTTATTCACGGAGGTGAAATACAGTAGATGGAGAGAATGCGAAAATACTTCCGAATCGCCCTGATCGGCTTTTTCCTGTTCATGCTGATCGGCACGGCGGCGTCCAGAATATATGACAGCGTATCGGTTCCGAAGGTTCTGACCGCCTACCCGAAGAGGAAGAGCGTCGAGACGGTGGTTGCCGGAACCGGAACCGTGAAGGAGAAGGAGACCGCTTTCTGCGAAATTTATCCGGGACTCAAGGTGGAGTCGGTGGCGGTGACGGCGGGCAGCGAGGTGAAGGCCGGCGATGAACTGTTTCGCTTCCAGACGGCTTCCGTTCTGGCAAAGAAGGGGGAGCTGGAGACGGAGCTGGAGAAAATCCGCCTGAATCTGCAGCGGATGGAGGTGGCGTCCGAGGCGTATGCCGGCGTGAGCCAGTCCGAGCTGGCGGCGCGGCAGCTGCAGCTGGCGCAGCAGAAGCTGGCAGAAGGGCAGCAGGAGTATCAGGTGAAATGGGCCGATCACTTTGTGAATCTCAAAAATCTGGAAAATGATTATATGGAAAAGAAGAAACTCAACGACGACGAACTTCTGCTGCAGCAGGAGCAGCAGCTGGAAAGCGCCGGCACGCAGCTTAGAACGGCCAGGGCGAGCCGGGAGACCGAGATAACGGACGCTGAGAGGAAGATTGAGGATCTGAAGGAGACCATCAGCCGGACGCCGGAGGGGGATGCCTCCCGGCAGGAGTTGGAAAAGCAGCTGTCCCGCGCCAGGGAGGATCTGGAGACGCTGCAGGAACAGTGGGCGGCGCGCATAAGCGATCTTCAGTACAGCCGCGAGATACTGAAAATGCAGAACGACCGGATTCTTAACGGAAAGGACAGCGCGCAGACAGCGTTAAAGGAGGCGTATGACGCGGAGGTAGAGCAGGAGAACGCCGCCTGGGAGGCGGAGGAGGAAAAGCTTGCCGCCCTTGAGCAGAGCGTCGAGGACGCCCAGTGGAATTTGCAGGTTGCGTCGCGGCAGGACGAACAGGCCAGGCTGACTGCCGATCAGCAGACCCGTCTGTCCCAGATCGATCAGGAGCTCCAGGAGATGAACCGCGCCTCGGTCGAGCGCGAGATTGGTGAGCTGGAGAACATTCTGGCTGCCGAGGGAAAGGTTACGGCCGCGCTGGACGGCACGGTGGTTATGCAGGAGCTGACGGCGGGAAGAACCAGCACCGGGGAGGAGAGGCTCTCGATCGCTTACGGGAACCGGATTTTCGAGGCGGAATTCAATAAAAAGGAGCAGGATCTCGCCGTGGGGGATCTTCTGGCCATCTCCATTCCGGGGAGCAGCCGGACCGTGGAGGCGAGGATCACGGAGATGAATCTGCTGGGCGAGGAGACGGGGATTCTGCAGGCGGAGCTCGGGGAAATGAACCTGGCTATCGGGACGGTGACGTCCTATCAGTGCCGCCGCCTCTCGGACACCTATCCCACGGTGATCCCGTTAAGCGCGCTGCGGCGCGATATGGAAGGTTATTACTGTCTGGCGATCCGGACGCGGAGCACGGTTATGGGAGAAGAATTCCGGGCGGAGCGCGTCGCCCTGCAGGTGCTGGAGCAGGGGGATTCGGAGGCGGCCGTGGACGGCGCCGTGTTTGAGACGGATCAGCTGATCACGGCCGGCAGCCAGGTGATTTTTGCCGGCGACCGCGTGCGGCCGGTGGAGGATTTGCAGGGATGAAGCGGACGGAAAGAATGCGATGGAGGCATAAGAGATGGCCTGGACCTGCGGCGGAAATTCTGGCCGCGGCCGGGATTCTCCTTCTGGGCGGCCTTGGTCTGTGGAGCCGCTATTTTGCGGAGCCCTGCCGCGTTGAGGCGGACTGCCGCGGATACGGAATCGATGTGAAGCAGATGATGGAATGGGAGAGACAGGAGCGGGAGGGCTATAACGGTATCCTGGATATGGCGGGATGGCGCGTCGAGAACCAGCAGACCGTAACGGCGGTCAGCACCGGCAGGAAAAAGACGTCCGGCGTGGTGGCGGTCTGCGGCAGCGCGTCCCTGGTATATCCGTCCGCGCTTCTGTCCGGGAACTGCGAACTGCCGGACGCAAGGCCGGAATCCGGGGACGCGGAGAACGGCGCGGAGACTTCGTCGCAGGCGGACGGCACGGCTTACAGAGGCGGACAGAGCCGCCCCTCGTGCATTCTGACCGGGGAGCTTTCCGACGCGCTGTTTGGGAGCGGCGATACGGCCGGGGAGCTGGTCGAGATCGGAGGAGAGGTTCTGACCGTGGCCGGCGTGATCGACCGCGGCGGCCTCTGCCTGCTCCGGGCCGCCTCGGACGGCGCGGTTGAGTACGCGGCGTTTCGGATGTCCCGCCGTTATCAGGCGGAGGAGAAGGTGCGGCAGAGAATCCGGGGAAGCTGATAGGGAGGCTGCCTGCGGAATTTACTGTGGAAGCAGGCTGCCGGCAGAAATTTTACTGAAATTTTATTCCCGGCGGAAATCGCAAATTCCGCTTGTCAATTCCGGATAAAAGCTATATGATAGGAGGTGAGGCACGCGCCGGCAGATATCTGCGGCAGGCAGATTGGCAGAGAGGGGGCATAAGTCCCCTTTGCTGCGGCAGGCGTTTTCTTTATTTTAATACTTAGAAGGTGGAACGTTCATGTTAGCAGGCATTAAAAAATTATTCGGACAGGTAGATATGACACAAGGGCGCCCGTGGGAGAAGATCGTGCTGTTTACGATCCCGATGCTGATCGGAAACATCGCCCAGCAGCTTTACAACACGGTAGACAGCATTGTGGTCGGACGTTATGTCGGGGACAATGCCCTGGCGGCTGTCGGCAGCGCAAGCCCGATTTTTAACCTGCTCCTGGTTCTCTTCGTCGGTATCTCCATGGGCGCCAGCATCATGGTCTCCCAGTATTACGGCTCCCGCGACAGGGAGAATCTGTCCCGTACCATCGGAAGTTCCCTGGTGCTGACGGGCGCCGCCTGTCTGCTCCTGATGCTCGCGGGTTCCGTCGCGATCCGGCCGATTCTGGAGCTTTTGGACACGCCGGCCAGCATCATCGACTGGTGTACTTCGTATCTGATGATCCTTCTCTGGGGAATCGCGGGACTGGCATATTATAATATTCTGACCGGTATTCTGAGAGGACTTGGCGATTCCGTGTCGGCCCTGGTCTATCTGCTGATTGCTACGGTCCTCAATATCGTCCTTGACATCTGGTTCGTGGCCGGTTTTAAGCTGGGCGTCGCCGGGGTGGCCCTGGCGACCGTGATTGCCCAGATGGTTTCGGCGATCCTGTGCGTATTCAAGCTTAAGAGGATGACGGAGTATTTTGATTTCAAACTGAAATATTTTATGCCCAGCGGGAATATGATCACGGTTTTAAGGCTCGGTCTGCCCTCCGGCGCGACGCAGGCGATCTTCTCCCTGGCTATGGTTGTGGTTCAGTCTCTGACCAACAGCTTTGGCGAGATGGTCATCGCGGCCAACGTCATCATCATGAGGGTGGACGGTTTCGCCATGATGCCCAATTTTTCCTTCGGAACCGCGATGACGACGTACTCCGGGCAGAATGTGGGCGCGGGGGATTTTGACCGCGTGAAGAAGGGAGCGCGGCAGGGCACTCTGATCGCCGCCTGTACCTCGGCGGTTGTCACAGGAGCCATCGTGTTGTTCGGACACAATCTGATGGCAATCTTTACGGAGACGGAGGCGCTGGTGGATCTGAGCGCCCGGATGATGAATATTCTGGCTGTCGGCTATATCGCCATGGCGGTGACGCAGAGCCTCTCGGGCGTTATGCGCGGCGCCGGCGATACGGTGACGCCGATGTGGATTTCCATGCTGACTACGGTTGTGATCCGCGTGCCGCTGGCTTATGGGATCGCGTTTCTGACGAAGACCGAGGCGATGCCGCAGGGCGATTACCACTGCCTGTGGATTTCGCTTCTGGCTTCCTGGGTGCTGGGCGCGCTGATCACCGCGTTCTTCTATGTGAAGGGCGGCTGGAAGAAGAAGGCGCTGCACTGAGTGACGTTAAATGAATAAAAGGGGCTGCCGCAAACATGCGGGGCTTCACAGTACAGTGAAGTCTGCTGCGTTTGCGGCAGCCCCTTTTTCGTTCTCTGTTCCGTCTCTGCCTGCGTGCAGAGCGTTCGGGTGACGCCCTGTTCCGTATTTCCGAAGCAGTCTCCGTTTGGCGCTCAGGAATGCGCCTCGGGCGTTTCGCCCCCGGAATTGACGTTTCTCCGATGCGTCTGCCGGTATTTGGCCGGCGTCATCCGGAAATTCTTCTTGAATGCCCGGATGAAATTCTCCGGGTTTTCGTATCCCAGCGTTTCGCTGATCTGATTCACGCTCATGTCCGAATTCAGCAGGTAATCCTCCGCCGCCTGGAAGCGCATCCGCCGCACCAGCTCCGAAAACGTGCAGCCCAGATGTTCCTTTAGGTATTTGGAGCAGTAGGGAACCGTATAGTGCAGGTGCTTGGCCAGGTCGGCCAGCGTGATGGTGGAGAAATTTTTCCGGATCATATTCAGAAGCTCAAGATCCAAAAGTTCCGCTTTCGGGGGGGTGCTTTGGATACGGATTTGAGGGTAGATACTCATCCGGGCGAAAAAGGAGAGGAGCTGAGCGCCCAGAACCGGGTTCAGCGTCTGATCGGACCCCACCATCAGCTGGAACATGAATATGGCCATCAGCCGCAGGGAGCGGTCGTCGCCGGTGTGGAAGATCAGATACTGTTCCTGGTTGCCGTTATAGAGGCTGTCCAGCAGAAAGTG
The DNA here is from genome assembly GCA_947630485.1 of uncultured Lachnospiraceae bacterium. Taxonomy (GTDB): domain Bacteria; phylum Bacillota; class Clostridia; order Lachnospirales; family Lachnospiraceae; genus UBA3402. The sequence continues at coordinate 3,220 of CANRHU010000056.1, read as the reverse complement.
GCTGACGGCCGTGTCCCCATCCAGCAGCGGGGCGCAGTAACCTGAAAAAATCGTCGGATGGATGGAGAAATAAAGAACCAGGCTGTCCGGGTAGAACTCATAATCATGCCGCGCTCCCGGAGGAAGCAGGCAGAAATCGCCTTCTTTCAGATATTCCAGCTGGTTGTTGATCACGTTGGTACAGGCTCCGGAGAGGATATAACAGGCCTCAAAGTAATCGTGGCTGTGGATGACGGAGGGAAGGCCGGGATGGCGCGTAACGATAATCTGGGCGTCATCCGGAATATTTGCCCCAGACGTCCGGTTGATGAAAGCGATATAGTTTGTCCAGGTGAGATGGGGAACGCTGCCGTTCTCACCGTCTTTTGCGTCCCCGAAAATCCAGTCGGACGCGGACGGAAAATGGGTTCGGTGCAGCTGTTCTATCATTATTTGTTCCAGAAACCGGTCTTTTTGTACATATGTCGGGTCCTGATCGTAATTCATGGCAATTCTGTCCTTTTTTCATATGGTAAATTTGTAGCTGATTTCTATAAGTATAGCATGATTTGCGGTGATTGTTAATAAAAATATTGTGCGAAATGGGAAAGTTATTCTGAAAATTGTATAATTATCACATAAATATTAAAAAATGATATGAAGATTGCTTAAATGAGGTCATATGCGCCGGGGATATCATTTGTTATACTTATTATTCAGAAGTACCAAGTCGAGTAGGGGGAAACCCTGAAAAAATATTAAAAATCACAAGGAGGTTTGAGAGCAATGGCAAAAAAAAGCCCAGCGACAGTGCAAAATAAGCGAAAACTCTCATGGAACCTGATCTGGAAGCAGCGGTATCTTTTTTTCATGTCCGTACCGTTCGTTATCTGGATCATTATTTTTAAGTACATACCCTTGTGGGGATGGACGATGGCTTTTCAGGAGGTGAAGCCTGCGACCTTTGCGATTCCGGTCTGGCAGAGACAGTTCACCGGCCTGCAGAACTTCATGGACGCGTTCAAGGACCGTATTTTTATGCAGACCATGATCAATACCCTGGGCATCAGCGTCCTGCAGATCGGACTGGGCACCATCGTCGCCATCCTGTTTGCCGTATTTTTAAATGAACTGGTATTTACCAAATTTAAGAAGATCACGCAGACCGTATCCTACCTGCCCCACTTCGTATCCTGGGTTATCATCGCCAGCCTTGCGAAGAACATCTTCAACGACGGCGGCCTGATCGATACGCTGTTTCATTCCAACCTGCATCTGATGAGCACCAACTCGCCTTTAATCTGGTTCGTCATCGTCCTGATCGACTGCTGGAAGGAGATGGGATGGAACGCCATCATCTACCTGTCCGCCATGGCGGGTATCGACACCGGCCTTTACGAGGCGGCCCAGATGGACGGCGCCAACCGTTTCCAGAAGATGTGGCACATCACCCTGCCGGGCATCCGCCCGACCATCATCGTCCTGCTGATCATGAGCATCGGCGGCGCGCTGAACGTCGGCATGGAGCGGCAGATGCTTCTGAGCAACCCGCTGGTTCAGGATCACACTATGGTTCTTTCCTGGTTCTCCTACATAAGAGGTATCGGAAGCAGCAACTACGGTCTCGGTACCGCGATCGGCGTGTTCCAGTCCCTTGTCAGCGTTACGCTTCTGCTGATTGCCAACAAGCTGGCCGGTATGGTCGGTGAAGACAAACTGATTTAGGAGGTGGCATAGATGAAGAATCTGCATAAGACATGGTTTGATTATCTGCTGATAGTGTTTTTTGTCTTCATCCTGATCATCACGCTGTATCCGTTCATCAACGTGCTGGCGATCTCATTCAACGACGCGACGGATACGATGAAGAACATTAATTTCGTCATTCCGCGGAAGTTTACGATCACCAACTACAAGTACGTGTTTGAAGAGGGCGGGATCGTGATGCCGCTGTTCATCTCCATCGCCAAGACGGTCATCGGTACGCTTCTGGGCGTAATCTGCACCGCGATGCTGGCCTACACCCTGAGCCGTCAGGATTTCGTCGCCCACAAGCTGTTCACGATGATCTTCGTAATCACCATGTATGTCGGCGGCGGTATGATCCCCGAGTACCTGCTGATCATGCGCACCCTGCACCTGGGCAATAACTTCCTGGTTTACATCCTGCCCGGTCTGGTCTGGGTCTACAATATGATCCTGGTCCGTTCTTTCATCGACGGCCTGCCCATAGCCCTTCAGGAGGCGGCCCGCATCGACGGCGCCAACGACTTCCAGATCTGGTATCAGGTGGTAATGCCGCTCTGCACCCCGGTTCTGGCGACCATCGCCCTGTACTACGCGGTAGGCCAGTGGAACTCCTTCATGGATACCTACCTGTACGCCAAGGATTTAAAGACCCTGCAGTTCAAGCTGTACGAGATCATGTCCCAGGCGACGATGCAGCTGGATACCCATAACGTCAACAACACGAATCAGGCGGTCACCCCGATGGCGATCCGTATGGCGGTTACAGTCGTGGCTACGGTTCCGATCATCATTGTTTATCCGTTCGTACAGAAGTATTTCGTCGGCGGCATGACGCTGGGCGCCGTGAAAAACTGACAGAAGTTATCCCGATATATCGTCCTGCGGAAGCGGGATCATATATACATATTTTCTTAATCTAAATCAAGGAGGAATGATTTATGAAAATGCGTAAAGTATTGGCACTGTTCATGGTCGCTTCCATGACGGCCGGTCTTCTGGCCGGCTGCGGCGGCGGATCGGGCAGCGGTTCCGGCAGCGGCACAACCGCGACGACGGCTGCGTCGGGCGGCGGAGCGGCGGCTTCCGGCGAGACGGCAGGCGGCGAGGCTGCGGCTGATGATTTAACTCCCATTACCTTCGAGTATTACAACGCGGACGGCAGGAACGACATCTGGGATAACCCGGTAGGCAACGCGATCACCGCGGCGACCGGCGTTACCTTAAAGATCAGCTACCCGGTATCTTCCACCGGCGACCCCGGCGAGGACATCGCCCTGATGATTGCCAATGACGATTATCCGGATCTGATCTATGCGAAGCAGTCCGTTACCGACCTGTATGAGGCCGGCGCCCTGATCGACATGAGCGACCTGATTGACCAGTACGGACCCAACATCAAGAAGATGTACGGCGACGAGTATGACAAGCTGAGATGGGGTTCCGGCGACGACGGTATCTATCAGCTGTCCTATGCCGGCGTCCGCGCCCAGAC
>CANRHU010000055.1 GCA_947630485.1 uncultured Lachnospiraceae bacterium | reverse complement strand
ATCTCTACACGTTTTTCCCTTGGTAAATCAACACCTGAAATACGAGCCATGTGCCTGTTACACCTCCTGTATTATTTTAAAACTTAACCTTGTCTCTGTTTGTGCTTCGGGTTCTCGCAGATAATCCGGATGCTGCCCTTACGCTTGATAACCTTGCATTTTTCGCAGATTGGTTTCACTGAGGATCTGACTTTCACAGTAATTCTCCTTTCTCCCCTGTCTGGGTTCAGAGCATACTTCACCCATACTTCAACAAAGTCGCCATAATAGTATAGCACCTTGTCTCTGGGAAAGCAAGCATTTTTTTACTTTTTTCGGTATCTACTCTTCGCTCCGTTTAAGCGGCGAACAGTTTCACCTGCCGTTCTTACTTATCTCTCCAGATGATACGGCCCTTCGTCAGGTCGTATGGGGACATCTCGATGGTAACCCGGTCGCCCGGCAGAATCTTAATATAATTCATGCGGAGCTTGCCGCTGATGTGGGCTAACACCTGATGCCCATTTTCCAGTTTCACCTGGAACATGGCATTAGGGAGCTTTTCAACCACCACTCCCTCGATTTCGATTACGTCCGCCTTAGACATACGGTTTTCTCCTCCCTTGAGGCTGACTTTGTCTGGACATAATTATTAGTTACTCTAAAGGCCTTCTGCCGAAAGCGACAAAATCTCCGGCCCATTCTCACAAATCAGAATCGTGTTCTCATAGTGGGCGGACAGGGAACCGTCCTGCGTCACCACAGTCCAGTCATCGTCCAGCCAGCAGACATCCTTCACACCCGCGTTAATCATAGGTTCCACGGCCAGGGTCATACCTTCGCGAAGCCTCAACCCGCGGAATCGCCGCGCAAAATTGGGAACCTCCGGATCCTCATGAAGGTGACTGCCAATTCCATGCCCCACCAGATCGCGGACCACTCCGTAGCCGAACTGTTCCGCGTAGGCCTGGATATGCGAGGAGATATCATTTAAATGATTGCCAATTTTTGCATATTTAATCCCCTCGAAGAAGCATTGTCTGGTAACCTCAATCAGTTTAGCCGCCTCCGGGCTGATCGTCCCGATCCCATAGGTACGCGCCGCATCGGAATGATATCCCTTGTAAATGACGCCGGCATCCAGGCTGACGATATCCCCTTCCTTAAGAATTCTCTTTTTGCTCGGAATTCCGTGTACCACCTCTTCATTGACCGATACGCAGATGGAAGCGGGATAGCCGTTATAATTCTTAAAGGAAGGAATGCAGCCATAGCTGCGGATAATCTCCTCGCCCAGATGATCAACATCCCACGTAGACATACCCGGCCGCAGCGCCTTCGCCAGTTCCTCATGGGTCTTGGCCAGAATCCGGCCGGCCTGCCGCATCAATTCGATCTCCCGCGCCGATTTGATGGTGACTGACATTCTTTATGCCCCCAGAATCTCCACGATATCCGCAAATACCTTATTCAGATCCTGCGTGCCGTCCACTTCCTTCAGAACGCCGGCCTTCTGATAATAATCGATCAGCGGCTGTGTCTGCTCATGATAAACAGAAAGACGGTTCTTTACAGTCTCCGGCTTGTCGTCATCGCGAAGTACCAGGGCATTGCCGCAGGTATCGCAGACTCCGTCAGCCTTCGGCGGATTGAACTGAACATGATAGGTGGCGCCGCAGCTCAGGCACGCGCGGCGGCCGGACATCCGGGTAATGATATTCTCGTCCGGCACATCCACATTGATCGCATAATCAATGGCCTCTCCCTGTCCGGCCAGTGCGGCCGTCAGACTCTCCGCCTGCGGGATTGTTCTGGGAAAACCGTCAAGGACGTATCCTTTTACGCAGTCATCGGCCTTAATCCGATCCATCAGCATACCAATCGTGATCTCGTCCGGCACCAGCTTTCCCTGATCCATGAATGTCTTGGCCCTCATGCCAAGCTCCGTACCGCCTTTGATATTCGCGCGGAAAATGTCCCCTGTGGAAATGTGCGGAATTCCATACTTTTCAGCAATCTTCTTCGCCTGCGTCCCTTTTCCTGCTCCGGGAGCGCCTAACATGATAATCTTCATACAGTCGTCCTCCTTCAAAATCAAAAATAACAGAAATTCCTGAGACGGAATGGGGATGTTGCAAAAGCAGTCTTATCTTCATTGTCCTGCATGTTTTGCAACAGCCCCATTTTATAGTTCTTTCGGGTGCAGAAGTATCGCTGTCGGCAGCAGAACCCCTGCTCCGCACTGCCTTCCGATTAGTCGTTTAAAAAGCCTCTGTAATTGCGAACCAGCATCTGTGACTCAATCGCATTCAGCGTCTCCAGCACAACGCCCACGATAATGATCAGTGACGTTCCCGCGAAAGACAGCCGGCTGATATTAAACAGTCCCGATACCATAATCGGAATGATACAAACGATAATAAGTCCAACAGCTCCTATGAACACGATGTAGTTCAGAATGCCGTTCAGATACTCGCTGGTCGGCTTGCCGGGACGAATACCGGGTATAAAACCACCCTGCTTTTTAATATTATTGGCCACCTCCAGCGGATTGAATGTGATCGATGTGTAGAAGTACGCAAACACCACAATCAGCACCAGGTAAATAATCAGTCCGATGGAATACACCGGCTGATCCGGCCGAAACCAGGTGGAAGAATTCAGCATCTGGAGAATACGTCCGCCGACGCTGTTGTAATTAACCGTAAAGAACTGCGCAATCACCACCGGCAGGGACATAATGGAGGAAGCGAAGATCACCGGGATCACGCCTGCCGTATTGACCTTCAGCGGAATGCTGGAGGAACGGCCGCCAACCATTCTTCTTCCCTGCATCTTCTGGGAATACTGCACCGGAATTCTCCGGACAGCGTCCTGAAGGATGATGACAAATACAACCATCGCCACGATGAGCGCCAGGATAATGATCACTGTCACGATCGCCACCGGCACATTCTTGCCGGAGAGGAAACGCGTATACAGCGTATTGATATCGTCCGGCAGACTGGAGATGATATTGAAAAGCAGGACAACGGAGATTCCGTTGCCAACGCCATTCTCAGTGATACGCTCGCCGATCCACATGAGGAAGGCGCTGCCCGCAGTCATGGCGGCAATCGCCACGATCACGCTACCCGCATTGTAATTGACCAGAAGACCCTGACCGCCGAACCCGATTGCCATACCGCCGGACTCTAAAAGAGCCAGCGCAACTGTCAGATAACGGGTATACTCAGCAATTTTCTTTCTTCCGTCTTCGCCTTCCCTCTGCATCTCTTCCAGCTTCGGGATTGCGATCGTCATCAGCTGCATGATGATGGATGATGTGATATACGGGGTAATGCTCAGAGCCAGGATGGACATGTTGGAGAACGAGCCACCGGTCATCGCATTGAAAAATCCAAAAGCGTCTGTCGTCTGACTAGCAAAAAAGTCCGCAAAATAACTTGTGTTTACCCCCGGTACCGGCAGCTGGGATCCGAAACGGATCACTACCAGCATCACAAACGTGTAAAGTATTTTATTTCGGATTTCTTTTATACGAAACGCATCTCGGAATGTTTTCCACATATTAAATCACCTCGCAGGTTCCACCGGCAGCCTCGATCTTTGCTTTTGCGCCTTCACTGAAGGCATTGGCCTTTACGGTAAGTTTCTTGGTAAGTTCTCCGTTGCCAAGAATCTTGACGCCGTCCCTGGGGTTCTTTACGATGCGGGTCTCTACCAGCGTATCTACGGTGACAACCGCGCCGTCCTCAAAACGATCCAGGACGCTGACGTTGATTCCGACGATCTCTTTGGTATTGCGGTTTGTGAAGCCTCTCTTCGGAAGGCGGCGGTACAGCGGCATCTGGCCGCCCTCAAAACCCGGTCTGGGCGCGCCGGAACGTGCCTTCTGGCCCTTATGGCCTTTGCCGGCCGTCTTGCCGTTGCCTGAACCGTGGCCGCGGCCTCTTCTGAAATTACTGCTGTGCGTGGAGCCCTCGGCAGGCCGTAAGTTTGATAATTCCATATCTTGCACCTCCTTGTCTCTGTATTATATTTCTTCCACTTTGACCAGATGTCTCACATGCCAGATCATGCCTCTCACGGCCTCGTTATCCGGCAGTTCCACGGTCTTATGCATCTTTTTTAATCCCAGAGCCTCTACGGTCGCTCTCTGCTTGGGGATGGCGCCGATCGGGGATTTGACTAAAGTCACTTTTAATTTCTCAGCCATTTCTTCATCCTCCTTAGCCTACGATCTCTTCGACAGACTTGCCGCGAAGCCTTGCGACCTCTTCCGGAGTCTTCATCGCGCACAGGCCCTGCAGGGTAGCCAGAACAACGTTGGTCTTGTTGTCGGAACCCAGGGACTTGATACGGACATTCTTAATGCCTGCCAGCTCGACGACCGCACGGGCGGTGCCGCCGGCGATGATACCGGTACCTTCGGGAGCTCTCTTCATCAGAACGGATGCGCTGCCGAACTTGCCGATAAAGTCATGGGGGATACTCTTGTTCTCATCCATCGGGATCTCCACCAGGTTCTTCATGGCTGCTTCCTTGCCCTTACGGATCGCCTCCGGAACCTCGCCTGCCTTGCCAAGGCCGGCGCCCACATGGCCGTTGCCGTCGCCAACTACTACTAAAGCGGAGAATCTCATGGTACGTCCGCCCTTAACGGTCTTGGACACACGCTTAATTCCCACAACCTTGTCATTTAATTCCAACTGAGTCGGGTCAATAATTGTACGCTTCATGCCGTATTCTCCTCCTTTAGAATTTCAGACCGGCTTCGCGGGCCGCGTCGGCCAGGGCCTGAATTTTTCCATGATATATGAAACCGCCTCTGTCAAAGACAACTTCCTCGATGCCCTTCTCCAGAGCTCTCTTGGCAATCAAAGTGCCGACATATGCCGCAGCTTCCACATTATCCGTATACTCCAGCTCTTCCTTGGCGGCTTTCTCCATCGTTGAGGCAGCTGCCAGCGTACAGCCGGCGTTATCGTCGATGATCTGCGCATACATATGCTTATTGCTTCTGAACACTGCCAGACGCGGTCTCTCAGCAGTACCGGCAAAACGGTTACGTAATCTGGTGTGTTTTTTCACGCGAACTTCGCTTCTCGATTTCTTGCTAACCATCTTTGCACCCTCCTTAATTATTTCTTACCGGTCTTGCCAACTTTGCGTCTGATCACTTCATCGGCATACTTGATTCCCTTGCCCTTGTACGGCTCAGGTCTTCTCTTGTCTCTGATCTCGGCGGCATACTGGCCAACCTTCTCTTTGTCAATGCCTTTGACGGTGATCTTATTCTGTCCATCAAGTACGGTCTCAATGCCGTCCGGATCAACCATCTCTACCGGATGAGAATATCCCAGGGTCAGGGTCAGCTTATTTCCCTGCTTTGCAGCCCTGTAACCAACGCCGTTGATCTCCAGAACCTTCTCATAACCATTGGTAACTCCGATTACCATATTGTTGATCAGGGTTCTTGTCAGGCCGTGAAGGGATTTCATCTTCTTTAAATCGTTCGGCCTGCTTACTACTACATGGCCATCCTTTTCCTCGATGGTCATCTCGGCCGGAAGTACTCTTTCCAGGGTTCCCTTCGGGCCCTTTACAGTCACTTTATTATTTTCTGCGATCGTAACAGTAACGCCTGCCGGGATCGCGATGGGCATTCTTCCTATACGTGACATGCCTGCTCCTCCTTAAATTTTCGGAAAGAACGCGGGGTTCTTTCTGTTTTCAGATTGATGACGACCGTAATCGCCAGCCTATATGTTCGGCTCGCTAACCCCGCCTTTCGCCTTCGGCTCGGACTCGCTAAGCTCCCCGAACGACTATTTTTCTAAGCTCATCTCTCGCCTTCGGCTCGGATTCACTAAGAAAAAATATGTCACCACACAAACGCCAGAACTTCTCCGCCAACGCCAAGCGCACGCGCTTCCTTATCAGTCACAACACCCTTGTTGGTAGAAATAATGGCAATTCCCAATCCGCCTAATACCTTCGGCAGTTCATCACTGCCGGCATACACACGCAGACCAGGCTTAGAGATTCTCTTGATCCCGGAGATGATCTTCTCATTCTTATCAGCGCCGTATTTCAGCGTGATGCGAATGGTTTTATAGGATCCCTCGTCAATCAGGTCATATTTCCGGATGTAACCTTCTTTAAGCAGGATGTCGGCAATCGCCAGCTTCATCTTGGAAGAAGGGACATCTACCGTATCATGTTTCGCAGTATTTGCATTACGGATTCTTGTAAGCATATCTGCAATCGGATCGCTCATATTCATGATCTTTTTATTCCTCCTATATTAGTCTTTCAGGGAAGTTCGACTGTTTTTCTAAGTTCATCTTTCGCCTTCGGCTCGGATTCACTAAGAATCGGGTATGTTCGACTCGCTAAGCTCCTCGAACGACTGTTTTTCTAAGTTCATCTTTCGCCTTCGGCTCAGATTCACTAAGAAAAACATGTCACCAGCTAGCCTTCTTAACCCCCGGGATCTGGCCCTTGTATGCCAGTTCACGGAAGCAGATACGGCACACGCCGTATTTTCTCAGATATGCATGCGGACGGCCGCAAATACGGCAGCGGGTATACTCCCTGGTGGAGAACTTCGCCGGACGCTGCTGTCTAATCTTCATCGAAGTTTTTGCCATTGGATTTTCCTCCTAATTATTTCTGAAACGGCATATTGAATAAGGTCAGAAGCTCACGGGCTTCCTCATCGGTTTTCGCAGTAGTCACGAAAATGATGTCCATACCTCTTACCTTGTCAACCTTATCATACTCAATTTCCGGGAAGATCAACTGTTCCTTAATACCCAGCGCATAGTTGCCTCTGCCGTCAAACGCATTGGGATTGACGCCGCGGAAGTCTCTAACGCGCGGAAGCGCCAGGTTGATCAGACGGTCGGCAAACTCATACATCTTCTCGCCGCGAAGCGTTACCTTGCAGCCGATGGGCATGCCCTCCCTGATCTTAAAGTTGGCGACGGACTTCTTTGCCCTCGTGATGATGGCCTTCTGGCCGGTGATGAGCTCCAAATCCCTGACTGCGGAGTCCAGGATCTTCACATTCTCCTTTGCCTCGCCGACGCCGATATTGATCACGATCTTGTCGAGTTTCGGAACTTCCATGATGTTCTTATACCCGAACTTCTTGATCATGGCGTCCACCATCTCGTTCTGATACTGTTCTTTTAATCTGGACACGATCTTTGTTCCTCCTCTCCCAATCAGTCAATCACTTTGCCGGTCGCCTTGGCAACGCGGACCTTTTTGCCGTTCTCGATCTTGAAGCCGACTCTCGTTGGCTTTCCATCGACAACCAGCATTACGTTGGAGATATCCAGAGCGGCTTCCTTCTGGATGATGCCGCCGTTGGGGTTGCCGGGACCTGGCTTCGAATGCTTGGTCACCATGTTGCAGCCCTCTACTAATACCTTGCCGGTCTTGGTATCCACATGGAGCACCTTGCCGGTCTTGTCTTTATCTTTTCCGGTTATGATCTTCACCAGATCGTTCTTTTTGATTTTATGCACAGTCTGCACCTCCCTACAGTACTTCCGGAGCCAGGGAAGCGATCTTCATAAACTGCTTATCTCTCAGCTCTCTGGCAACCGGCCCAAAGATACGGGTCCCTCTCGGTGTCTTGTCATCTTTGATGATGACGGCTGCGTTCTCATCAAACCGGATGTAGGATCCGTCCTTGCGGCGAACGCTCTTGACCGTACGCACAACAACGGCCTTCACTACATCGCCTTTCTTTACAACACCACCGGGCGTTGCATCTTTGACCGTGGCAACAATAACATCGCCAACGCTAGCATATCTTCTTACAGAGCCGCCCATGACGCGGATGCAAAGGAGTTCCTTCGCGCCGGTATTGTCAGCGACCCTCAGTCTGGTCTCCTGCTGAATCATGCCTTAACTCCTTCCTAGTTCAGCGCGTCCGCCCGTTGTGCGGGCAGGAAACACGCGATCCACTTCGCTAAATTATTTCGCTTTTTCGACAATCTCCACGAGTCTCCATCTCTTGTCCTTGGACAGTGGTCTTGTCTCCATCACTTTCACAGTATCGCCAACGCCGCACTCGTTCTTCTCGTCATGGGCTTTCAGCTTGTATGTCTTCTTCACAATTTTGCCGTATAAAGGATGTTTTACGTGGTCTTCGATCGCTACAACGATGGTCTTATCCATCTTGTCGCTTACGACTTTACCGGTACGGGTCTTTCTCAAATTTCTCTCCACGACTCTCAACTCCTCTCTTTCTGAGTAATAACAGTCTGAATCCTGGCAATGTTCCTGCGAACCTCCTTGATTCTGCTGGTGTTATCCAACTGGTTGGTCGCGTTCTGGAATCTCAAGTTGAACAGTTCCTTCTTGGCGGATACCAACTCCTCATTCAGCTCTGCAACGGTCTTACCGTTCAATTCCTGTACATATTTACTCGTCTTCACTGTTATTCACCGCCTTCTAAATCTGCCTTTGAGGCAATCTTACATTTGCAGGGCAACTTGTGCATGGCAAGACGAAGGGCCTCACGGGCAGTGGCTTCATCGACGCCTGCGATCTCAAACAGCACACGGCCGGGCTTCACAACGGCTACCCAGTACTCCAGAGCGCCTTTACCGGAACCCATTCGAGTTTCAGCTGGCTTCGCAGTGACCGGCTTATCCGGGAAAATCTTAATCCATACTTTACCGCCACGCTTGATATAACGGGTCATGGCAACACGGGCCGCCTCGATCTGATTGGACTTAATCCAGCAGGGCTCGATGGCTATAAGGCCGTACTCGCCGTTGGAAATGGTATTGCCTCTTAAGGCTTTGCCTGCCATGGTTCCACGGAACTGTTTACGGCGCTTTACTCTCTTCGGCATTAACATTATCTATCGCTCCCTTCCTTGTTTCCTTTAGTAGGAAGTACTTCGCCCTTGTAGATCCATACCTTAACGCCGATCTTGCCGTAGGTGGTATCTGCCTCAGCGAATCCATAATCAATATCTGCTCTCAAGGTCTGCAGCGGAATTGTACCCTCGCTGTAAAACTCGGTACGGCACATATCAGCGCCGCCAAGACGTCCTGAGCAGGCGGTCTTGATGCCCTTGATACCGGTCTTCATGGAACGGCCCATGGTATTCTTCATGGCGCGGCGGAAGGACACACGGTTCTCCAGCTGCTGCGCGATATTCTCCGCTACCAGCTGCGCGTCACGATCCGGTCTCTTGATCTCCTTGATATCAATGAACAGCTTCTTCGAGGTCAGCTTCTGCACCTCGCCTTTCAGCTTTTCGATCTCAGCGCCGCCCTTGCCGATGACAACGCCGGGCTTCGCCGTGTAAATAATCACCTTCACGCGGTCAGAAGCTCTCTCGATCTCGATCTTGGAGATCCCGGAATTATACAGTTTCTTCTTCAGAAAAGTTCTGATCTTATGATCCTCAATCAGATTGTCTGCGAAATCGCCTTCCGCATACCATCTAGAATCCCAGTCTTTGATGACGCCGACTCTTAAGCCGTGCGGATTAACTTTCTGTCCCATATTTGCCTCCTATCTCTCATTCAGCACTACGGTGATATGGCTCATTCTCTTCTCAATTCGATAAGCCCGGCCCTGTGCTCTCGGTTTGATTCTCTTCATGATCGGTCCTTTGTTGGCGTAGCACTCAGCCACATAAAGGTTCTCCCTGCTCATGTTGTTATTGTTTTCAGCGTTCGCAATCGCCGATTCCAGTAACTTCTTGATCAGTGAAGAGGCGTATCTGGGACTGTATGTCAGGATGCCAAGTGCCGTCTGTACGTCCTTGCCCCTGATGGCGTCCAACACAAAGCATGCCTTCTCGACGGATACGCGGGCATAAGACAGTTTTGCTGACGGTCTGGTATCCTTCTTGGCATTTCTCTCTCTCTTAATCTGACTTCTATGTCCTTTTGCCATTACTGTAACCTCCTTTCAATCTTTCCGCTTAGCGCTTGGCTGTCTTCTTCTCGTCCTTGCCATGGCCTCTGTAGGTTCTGGTTACGACGAACTCGCCAAGCTTGTGGCCAACCATATCCTCAGTCACATAGACCGGAACATGCTTTCTGCCGTCATGAACTGCGATTGTATGACCAACCATCTGCGGGAAGATCGTGGAGCGGCGGGACCAGGTCTTGATTACCTGCTTCTGTCCCGAAGCGTTCATCGCGTCGATCTTCTTCAGAAGATGAGCGTCTGCAAATGGTCCTTTTTTAAGTGAACGTCCCATAAGGTAAATCCTCCTTCAATTATTTAATGGCGCTGCCGTCACGTCTTCTCACGATCAGCTTGTTGGACTGCTTGTTCTTCTTCCTGGTCTTCAGACCCAGAGCGGGCTTGCCCCACGGAGTGGAGGGACCTGGACGTCCGATACCGGTCTTGCCTTCGCCGCCGCCGTGCGGATGGTCATTCGGGTTCATAACAGAACCGCGGACGGTCGGGCGGATACCCATGTGACGTTTTCTTCCGGCCTTGCCGTAATTGATCAGGTTGTGATCGCCGTTTCCAACAACGCCGATAGTCGCACGGCAGTTGATGGGGACCAGTCTCATCTCGCCTGACGGAAGCCTTAAGGTTGCATACTTTCCTTCTTTCGCCATAAGCTGAGCCGCATTACCGGCCGCGCGAACCATCTGTCCGCCCTTGCCGGGATGCAGTTCGACATTATGAATCTGAGCGCCGACCGGAATCTCAGAAAGCGGCAGGCAGTTGCCCAGTCTCGCCTCAGCGTGCGGGCCGCTGACAACCTTCATACCGTCAGTCAGACCGGCCGGAGCCAGGATATAGGACTTCTCGCCGTCTGCATAGCAGATCAGGGCGATATTGGCAGAGCGGTTCGGATCGTACTCGATGCCGATCACAGTCGCCGGGATGCCGTCCTTCGAATTTCTCTTGAAATCCACAATTCTGTATTTGGTGCGGTTGCCGCCGCCATGATGCCGGACAGTGATCTTGCCCTGGTTATTGCGGCCGGCATTCTTCTTAAGGGATACGATCAGGGATTTCTCCGGAGTCGTCTTAGTGATCTCGCTGAAATCGGAGCCGGTCATATGCCTTCTGGAAGGTGTATATGGGTTATAGGTTTTAATTCCCATTGTATTGAACTCCTTTCACTCTGAACACGCTGTTCTTCCGTGCCTTTTATCCCGCAAAAAGGATTCGGACACCGAAAACGCATTCGCGTGTTTCCTGTTATCACGGCGCAGTATATTTTTCCATTCTCACCGCATCCGTATATTCGTGTTATGCAACGAGCAGGGCTTCTGAAATCCTGCAGCAGCTTTCGGATTACAGTCCGGAGAAAATCTCGATCTCCTTGCTGTCCTCAGTCAGCCAAATGATGGCTTTCTTGGTCTTCGCCGTCTTGCCGACGCTCATGCCGCGCCTTTTGGTCTTGCCCGGTATATTCAGGGTATTGACTTTTCTCACCTTGGTGCCCGGGAACATCTTCTCAACAGCCTCTTTGATCATAGTCTTGTTGGAATCCGGATGTACTAAGAAGGTGTATTTCTTCTCAGCCATGCCGTCCATGCTCTTCTCGCTGATGACCGGCTTTAAAATGACGTCGTAATATCTGATATCTGCCATTATGCGTACACCTCCTCAATGCCTGCGACAGCCGCTTTCGTCGCGACTACGGTGTTGTACTTCAGAATGTCGTACACGTTGATTGTGTTGACAGCGGCAGTCTTAACGCCCTCGATATTCCTTGCGGAAAGAACTGCGTTCTTATTATCGCCGTCCAGAACCACCAGGGCCTTCTCGACCTTTAAATTGTTCAGGACTGCCTTGAAATTCTTCGTCTTGATCTCATCGAACTTCATCTCGTCCACAACGATGAGCTTATTCTCCTGCACACGGCTGGTTAAAGCGGACTTAAGAGCCAGTCTCTTCTCCTTCTTATTCAGCGTGATCGTGTAATCCCTGGGACTGGGAGCGAACACAACGCCGCCGCCCTTCCACTGGGGCGCTCTCGTAGAGCCCTGCCTCGCATGGCCGGTTTCTTTCTGTCTCCAGGGCTTGCGGCCGCCCCCGGATACCTCGCCGCGGGTCTTTGCCTTCTGCGTGCCCTGACGCTTATTGGCCAGCTGCGCAACAACCGCCATGTGCAGCAGATGCTCGTTGATCTCCACACCGAAAACGGCGTCGTTAAGCGTAAGCGTCCCTACTTCCTTGCCTTCCATATTGTAAACAGATACGTTTGCCATCTGTGTCTTCCTCCTTTCCTGTCAACCCGTTATTTCCCGACCTTGACAGTCTCTTTCAGCGTTACCAGTGACTTCTTCGGTCCGGGGACAGCGCCCTTTAAGAGGATCAGGTTGTTCTCAGCGTCAACCCTGACAATCTCCAGGTTCTGCACTGTCACTTGCTTGTGGCCCATGTGACCGGGCATCCCTTTGCCCTTGAACACACGGCCGGGAGTCGTGGCGGAGCCGTTAGATCCCTGATGGCGATGGAACTTGGAACCATGAGCCATGGGGCCTCTGTGCTGGCCGAATCTCTTAATCGCGCCCTGGTAGCCTTTGCCCTTGGAAATGGCGGTCGCGTCTACCTTATCGCCGACTGCGAAGATATCAGCCTTAATCTCATCCTTGACGGAGTACTCTTCGGCGTTCTCCAGCTTCAGCTCGCGGATGTATCTCTTATAGGAAACGCCCGCTTTGTCGAAGTGGCCCTTGAGGGGCTTGTTTACCAGTTTTTCTCTCTTGTCCATGAAGCCGACCTGCACCGCTTTGTATCCATCGTTCTCCACTGTTTTCACCTGAAGGACGGAGCACGGACCGGCTAAAAGGACAGTTACCGGAATCAGAACTCCGTTTTCACCGAAGATCTGTGTCATTCCGACCTTTGTCGCCAAAATTGCTTTCTTCATTCCTTTTACCTCCTGTTTTTGTCTACAGCGGAACGCACAAGGCGTTCATCCTAGCCTAGAAACAGTCATATAAGTGGAACACTATGACTCCGGCAAGCCGGAGATGTTGATTCCCGAGAGGAATAAGTGTTGCTTCTATATAAACTATTCTGGGTTCTAAATAATCCGCGGACTTTCATCCGCATCTGCGCCGGACACGCGTATACTGACGTTTCCGGCACCGCCTGTGTACATCTATTTCGTCTTCATCTTGATGTCGATGTACACGCCGGCAGGCATCTCAAGTCTCGACAAAGCTTCCACCGTCTTCTGGTTCGGAGAAGTGATATCGATCAGTCTCTTGTGAGTTCTCTGCTCGAACTGCTCGCGGGAATCCTTATACATATGAACCGCGCGCAGGATTGTGACCACCTCTCTCTTGGTGGGCAGCGGCACCGGCCCGCTCACCTGAGATCCCGTCTTCTTCACGGTCTCGATGATCTTCGCAGCAGACTGATCGACCAGCTTGTGATCATACGCCTTAAGTGTGATCCTCATTACCTGACTTGCCATAAAAAAAGTCGCCTCCTTTTCGCACTTGTTGATCTAAGTACGACAAGCGGTGACTGTACACGCTTCCGGGTGTGTCGCGGATCTCAGGAGATCCGTCACCCGCTTTCTACACGCTTACCTGCAGAAACTACGGTCTGTACAGTGACTTGTCGCCAGTTTTCGCAACTTGACATTCGCTCCACGGAAAACCTGCCGCGCCTCTCGACGGACAGCAACCTCACGCTTCATCGCTATCATGCCACAGCCTTGAGAGTATATCATATTTTTCTGGGAAATGCAAGGATTTTTTTCGGATTTTTACAACGTTTTTGCGGGTATTTGCGTGTTTTTGCCATGTTCCGTTTCTGTAATGTCCCGCTCCCGCAAAGAAACGGGGCCGGATTTCAATCATCCGGCCCCAATGCTTCATACCCTTCTATTCATTTGTCCTTACCACAGAATGGGCTCTTCCGGCGCTCTGCCTGTAACACCGCTCGCAACATCATTAATCTTTGTGACTACACCGTTCGTATCCGTCGTGTACTTGTTGCCTTCCGCATCCTTTACTCCGGAGGTGCTCTTGGTCACACGTCCGGCCGCATTCACCAGATACGGCTTGTCATTCACCTGAATGATCTCATACCGGACGCTCTCTTCCGCCGTCTGAAGCTTTCCCATGTAGTACAGGCTTCCGCCGTACACTCCGGTGTAGCCCTTTCCGGAGGAAGCAAAATAATACGTCGTCTCCGAGCCGTCGCCCTCTTCAATCTGCCTGCGTCCCGTCACTGCCGCCCTGCTGTTCTCATCAAAATAATATGTGTAGCGAACAGCGCTGTTGGTGGAATCCTGCACAATCTGCAGCCCGTAAACCGGATTTCCATTCGCATTAAACAGATAAGACTTGTTATTAATCTTCACAAAATCCGCGGTGGTCAGATTCGCCGACCCCACTTTCGGCTGGCTGCTCTTGGAAAAATAGAACCAGTCTATCTCATTCTCATAATTACTGGCCAGCTCCTCCGGCGGATACCAGGAAAGCCACCCGGTTACGCCCTTGCCGTCATTTCCGTAGAAGCGGTAGCCTTCAATAGTGGCAGTTCCTCCATAATTCACCCAGCCGGTCTGCATGGCGCCGGTGCTGTCAAAGCAATAGTACGCGCCGTCAATGCGCTTCTCCGTGTAGGTCGCGCCATCAGCAGGAACAAACTTCTTGCCGCTGGAATTAAAATAATACCAATAGGTTCCGTCCCCCTCGTAGGGATCGCCCCAGCCCCAGTAATCATCGGTCTGGTTCGGCGGATAGAGCTTATTCCAACCGGTCAGCGCCGCTCCGTCATCCCCGCAGTAATACATATCATTATCAACCCATCCGGTCTCCATAACGCAGTCCTGGTCGAAATGATACCACTTGCCGTTGATCTTCTTCCAGGAATTGGCAACTGCCTTCCCATTCTCCTGGAAATAATACCAGTAAATGTTATCTGTCTCACCCATCGGCCCCACATTCAGCTGCCGCCAGGCCCCGGATACCATGATGCCATTCTCATCCACATAATAAATACCGTCAACCCAGCTGTTCACCGCCATATGCCCGTAGCTGTCCAGATAACGCCACAGATTATCCGCGCCGCGGCGCCACTCATTATAAACCGGATAGCCTGAGACATCTTCATAAACCCACGAGCCGTCCTGCATCGTCCAGCCGGATGCCTGAGCCGTCATAGCCGCGCCGAAAGTCAGTACGGCAACTGCCGCTGCAAGCAGCACACTCTTTCTTTTCATATTGCTTCTCTCCTTTGTGTTTCCTACACTAACCTACCATATATTGTAGCAGGGTGTTCTGATTAATTCAACACCTATATCTTTCAATTCTATTACGATTCTTGTTTTTTTTACTTTCATTTTTATAATCCCCCAATTTCTCGACTGCTTCTTGACGCTCACGCGGCGTCTTTAGTATAATGATAGAAAATAATTTCGCGAAAGGCTGGAACGGATATGTGGCTGGCAGATGAATGGACAGACTATGAGGTAATTGACTGCTCAAACGGTGAAAAACTGGAACGGTGGGGACCCTATCTGCTGATACGGCCGGATCCTCAGATTATCTGGGATACACCCCGCGTCCACCGCGGCTGGAAAAAATGCAGCGGGCATTATCACAGAAGCTCCAAAGGCGGAGGCCAATGGGAATTCTTTGATCTGCCGCAGCAGTGGTCCATCGGCTATAAGAATCTGACTTTCAACCTGAAACCGTTCAGTTTCAAGCACACCGGGCTATTCCCGGAGCAGGCGGCCAACTGGGACTGGATTTCCGGTCTGATCCGCGGCGCCAAGCGTCCTATCCGCGTATTAAATCTGTTCGCATACACCGGGGGAGCGACGCTGGCCGCCGCCGCGGCGGGCGCCAGCGTCACGCATGTGGACGCTTCCAAGGGCATGGTCAGCTGGGCGAAGGAAAATGCGGGCGCCAGCGGACTGGCAGACGCGCCCATCCGCTGGCTGGTTGACGACTGCATGAAGTTTGTAGAGCGGGAAATCCGGCGCGGCAGCCGGTACGACGCCGTCATTATGGATCCCCCCTCCTACGGCCGCGGGCCGAAAGGAGAGATCTGGAAAATCGAAGACGCGATCCATCCGCTGGTTCGGGAATGCGCCAAGCTGCTCAGCAGCCAGCCGCTCTTCTTCCTGATTAATTCCTATACTACGGGCCTGGCCCCGGCCGTGCTCTCCTACCTGCTGTCGCTCGAAATCGTCCGGCAGTTCGGCGGGAGCGTCGAGGCCGGCGAACTTGGGCTTCCAGTAAGTCAGACGGGACTCATTCTTCCATGCGGCTCATCCGGACGCTGGAGTATACAATAGCTACGCTAAGCACCGCGACTCCCGTCAGCAGCAGTCCCCACAGCCACCACGGCATAAGCCCGCCCAACGCCTGACCGGCCGCCGAAAGTGCAGAATCCTCTTCCTGCGTGCCAATGGATCCTCCGGAGTCTTCCGCCTTCAAAGTCTTCTCCGTCTCCTGCTCTGCGGAGGATGTCTCCTCCGGCATCAGTGTGACGCTGGCAGGCGGTCCCCAGAAGCCGTTTCCGCTTCCAGACAGGGACTCCTGTTCCTGCCTTCCGGTTCCGACTGCGGATTCTGCAGCCTGCGCGGAAGACTCACCCGGACGCTTTTCTGACGTCTGCGCTGACGGCATCGGCGACTTTCCCGCAGCCGCCTCTGTCTCCGTCTGGAGTTCTCCTCCCTCTGCCTTTGTCTCTATTGGGGCTTTTCCTTCCTCCGCCTTTGTCTCTGCCGGCTGCGGAATCAACGGAGGAACCACAACGCTTCCTCCCGGCTGTGTCCACCAGGTCTGGCCCGGCGCCGGAGAGCCCCCGTTTCCGTTCGACACACTGGCCCCGGGGCTCGAAGATAGAATAACCTCATAGCCGCATTCTGTACATCTTTCATGTCTCCATCCATCGGAGGAAGTCCACCAGGTGAATATATGCTGTTCTGTCCCGAAACGTCTGCCGCAGTCCACGCAGCGGCGCCAATGACCTGTACTGTCATAATCCCAAATGCCGCCGCTGTGCCCCAGCCGGGATATCCGCGTGCCGGATTTTACTACCGCGCCGCAGACAGTACAGACACTGTCCCCAGAGTATCCATCCGAGGTACAAGTTGGAGATTTTACGCCTTTTTTCTCTATTTTCTCATGTGCACACGAATAGCCGCACACGCTGCAGCTGCCGGAGGCATTCCATGTGTGAGTTGCCTTCTCTGCTTTTACGGCCCCGCAGCATGTATATCGCTCCTGATGACCGTTGGCATCTTTTATCCATTCAGCTGCTCCCGCATGCGTCTGCGGATCGACCGGCTTATATGTCCCTCCACAGACAGAGCAGACGGCCGCCCCCTGGCAGGTAGCCTTCCCGCCCAAGCATTCCGCTGCGTCAAGACGCGTTCCGCAGCCATTCTCACATTTATGATAATGTCCCCCGTTCTCGTAAGTCCATTCCTTCGCCGGCGTATGCTGTTTCCAATGGGCCGTCAGCGTCATGGCGGACCGCACCGCGGAAGAAAAATTCCATTTTTTGCCATCCTGTGTGTACCAGCCGTCAAAAACGCACTGTCCGGACGGCGGGGTCAGGGCACAGTCCGGCTCGCTTGCCTTTCCTCCTGACGGAACCTTCCGCTCTTCCAGTTTCTTGTCCGCAGTTCCTCCATTCAAATCAAATGCAACCGTGTACTCTCTCCTCCCATACCGGGCTTCCACGCTCACTGCGGTTCCCGGCATCCGGAACCGGTTATCGGTGATTTTCAGGTCGGACGGCACACAGTTCCATCCCTGAAAGACCATCTCCTCGTCCTCCGGCCGTTCAGGCGTCAGCGTGATCTGCGCATCCTTTTTCACATATCCATCGTCCGCAATCTCGCCGGAGACCCCGGCCTTCTTCACCGTAAGACGATAGCCGATGTCCTCACCGGTCACCGTTCCCCTGCCCTCAACCTTTCCATCCACCCGCATCTTTCCCTTCACAGAGAGGGTCACTCCGTCTGCAAAAGTAAGAGAAGACTCTGCCGGAACCGTAAGCGTCACACCGGCCGGAATCTCTGCGCTGTACTGCAGCACAACCGCCTTTCCGCAAACCTCGCCCTGATTCCCCACGACAATCAGACCGGACCATGCCGAACGCCCCGCGGAATCCGCAAGGGAATCCGTTATGATGCAGGCATTCCCCGGACGGCCAGATGCATCGGCGGTCACAAGACTCCCGCCAATTCCAGCGTCAGTGCCCTGTCGGCCACCCCGTGCCGTCAGCCGGCCGCCGCTGACTGTCACTTTATGAGAACCGGCAGCATCTCCGACTCCGCAGCCTCCTCCCACAGCCTCGACAATGCCGCCCCTGATCGCAAGATTCTCGGCGCTGCCTCCGCTCCCCGCGCCGATCCCTGCCCCGTTTGCAGCACTCGATGCATGTACATTGCCCCCAACAACGGTAATATTCTTTGTAGAATGAGCCGCGCCGGCCTGCGAAGCCCCGCTTCCGATTCCCGCTCCCTGATTTCCAACCGCTTTCAGAGAGCCGCAGCGGCCTGTACAAACGTGATCCGGATCTCCCCCTCGGGCACAGCGAATCGTAAGAGTTCCTACCGCTCCCGAACCATCCTTCTGCAGTCCCGCGCTCCATTTCCCACCCTGCAGAACATTCGTACTCTGATCTGCAAGAATTACCGTCACATTCCCTTTACTGCCGTCCGCGATCTGAAATGCCGGAACCTGCTGGGTCTCCGGAAGCTGGATACTGACTCCGGAAAGCGTGATCGTGGCATTCACGCCGCTCTCCACATAAATGCGGTCCTGAACGGTCTTCCCGGATATCGTAATGGGCACATTACTCAGAATCTTAAGGATATGATCCTTGAAACTATAGTCAACGCCTGCTTTCCCTCCGCTCACTGTAAAATCGCCGGTTTCTGCGGGAGCATCTCCCGGTGTAGCGGCGCCTGCAGTAGTCATGCGGATCAGAGCATTGCGCCGCGGCATCGCAGACTGAATATGCAGCCCGCCTTCCTCCGCGGCCGCCTGCAGCCTCAAGACTCCCGCCTGCGGGACACACGGCGAAAACAGCAATGCCAGACCGCATGCCGCCAACAGACACAAACTTCTTCTTCCGAACATGACGCCACCGCCTTTCCTCCTGCAGCAATCTCATCCTGAACTCGGCCGTTCCTTCAACAGTATCATTTTACCATACACAGATGGAAAATTCTCCTTACAGACTATTAGTATTTGTTTACATTTTTATGTCGGAATACAAAAAACGCGTCACTGGCGCGTTTTCTGCATACTGACGTAATTAAAAAAGAGCTGCTGCAAATGACTGCAACAGCTCTCCTGCTTTTCTATATGTCGAACTCAGCCGCTCCTCAATTACTCGATGATGGAAACAACTCTGCCGGAACCAACGGTACGGCCGCCTTCGCGGATAGCGAAACGAAGTCCCTGCTCCATAGCTACCGGATGAATCAGCTCTACGGTCATCTCTACGTTGTCACCAGGCATGCACATCTCTGTGCCGGCCGGCAGCTCGCAGACACCGGTTACGTCGGTTGTTCTGAAATAGAACTGCGGACGATAGTTGTTAAAGAACGGAGTATGACGGCCGCCCTCGTCTTTGGTCAGGACGTAAACCTGAGCCGTGAACTTATGATGGCACTTTACGGAACCGGGCTTTACAAGGCACTGGCCTCTCTCGATCTCGGTTCTCTGAACGCCACGCAGCAGGGCGCCGATGTTGTCGCCGGCCTGAGCCAGGTCAAGCAGCTTACGGAACATCTCGATACCAGTTACAACGGTCTTACGGGTCTCATCGCTGATACCAACAATCTCAACTTCCTCGTTCAGCTTCAGAGTACCACGCTCTACACGGCCGGTAGCAACCGTACCGCGGCCAGTGATGGTGAATACGTCCTCAACAGGCATAAGGAACGGCTTGTCGGTCTCACGCTGCGGATCCGGAACCCAGCTGTCAACAGCATCCATCAGTTCAAGGATCTTGTCGCCCCACTCGCTGGAGGT
>CANRHU010000054.1 GCA_947630485.1 uncultured Lachnospiraceae bacterium | reverse complement strand
AGTGCTCCAGATGCGGCGCGCTGATGATGCCGCACAGAGTCTGCAAGGCCTGCGGAACTTATAATAAGAGAGAGATCATTAAGGTCGAAGAGTAAGGAAGAAGGCCGGAGGAGAGATCGTCCGGCAGAAGGATAAGAGATGTGATGGCGGTACAGCCGTGAGGCTGTACCGTTTTTATTACCACGGTCAACCACCCGATCACTCCCAAAGGCCGCCGCGAGCACTTAGGGTTAGGCAAGGCGCTTCGGCGGAAGAAATGGCACGGATCTTGTCCGCCTACGATATTGAGGACAAGGATATTTTTGTGATTCCTTGGCAGAATCCAATTTCCAGCTATATGGTCACGGAGGAAATGGCAAAAGATCCGGAATATATCAACAGCATCCGAGCCATGCTGGGGCTGGATGGAGTTTCGGCAACGTCAGCCGGAGAGACCATGTCGGGAACGGAACATGAGATTCCGGCAGAGTATTCAGATAAAATCAGCGCTGAAGAAGCAGCGGATGCGTTCGGGATTTCGATCGTACTGCCAAAGAATTCAAATTGGATCGAAAAATGGTGATCTGAACCTGCCGCCAATGGACTATGATGAAGCTCTGAATGAAACCTGGGGAAGCAGCACTGCCAGCGGCCAGTACATTACGGTAAGCGTGCAGCATGAAAGAAATAATGAGAAAATGACACTGGCGGTCTGGGAATATAAGGAATACCGGTTTGCGATTATGGGAGAGGACGATTCAAAGGTTGTGATTCCCAAAGCCGCATTAGTGGTTATTGAAAATTTGAACTGATAACTTCTTCTACGGAACTGCGGCATGACCGAAATCATGCCGCACTCCGAAAACAATCTGAACTTGTTTGATTGGACGCCCTCTTGACGCGTTTTTTGTATTACGTCAGTATGCAAAAAACGCGCCG
This sequence comes from uncultured Lachnospiraceae bacterium, assembly GCA_947630485.1. Taxonomy (GTDB): domain Bacteria; phylum Bacillota; class Clostridia; order Lachnospirales; family Lachnospiraceae; genus UBA3402. The sequence goes on along the minus strand of CANRHU010000054.1, from coordinate 19,396 downwards.
GTGACGCGTTTTTTGTATTCGTATGCGAATATCTGTGAAAAAACAGGTTGATTTCTATTTTGAGATGATATATAGTAGGGATAGGTCAAGTGTAGGGATAAAAGGAGCGGCTTGAGATGATCAGAGTAGCGGTAGACGCCATGGGAGGCGACAACGCCCCGGGCCAGATTGTGGCCGGCGCGGTAGACGCGGCGGCGCAGCGGACGGATATGGAGATCCTGCTGGTGGGGCAGGAGAATGTGGTGAACGCGGAGCTTCAGAAGCATTCGTACGACGGTTCCAGGATCCATGTGGTGAATGCCACGGAGGTGATTGAGACGGAGGAACCTCCGGTGAACGCCATCCGCAGGAAGAAGGATTCTTCCATTGTGGTGGGTATGAACATGGTGAAGCGCGGGGAGGCGGATGCCTTTGTCTCGGCCGGAAGCTCCGGGGCCGTTCTGGTAGGCGGCCAGGTGATCGTAGGACGTATCAAGGGTGTGGAGAGACCTCCGCTGGCGCCCCTGATTCCCACGGAGAAGGGCGTGTCCCTGCTCATCGACTGCGGCGCGAATGTGGACGCCCGCCCCTCGCATCTGGTGCAATTTGCGAGGATGGGTTCTATCTATATGGAGAACGTCATAGGTATCAAGCAGCCGAGGGTTGCGATCGTCAACATCGGAGCGGAGGAGGAGAAGGGCAACGCCCTGGTCAAGGAGACGTTTCCGCTTCTGAAGGCCTGTGAGGATATCAATTTCATCGGCAGCATCGAGGCGCGTGAGATCCCCCACGGCTACGCGGACGTGATCGTCTGCGAGGCGTTTGTGGGAAATGTGATCCTGAAGCTGTACGAGGGAGTCGGAGCGACGCTGATCAGCATGGTGAAGAAAGGCATGATGACCAGCCTGCGCAGTAAGGTCGGAGCCCTTTTGGTGAAGCCGGCGCTTAAGACGACCCTGAAGCGGTTTGACGCGAGCCAGTACGGCGGGGCACCGCTTCTGGGCCTGAACGGACTGGTGGTGAAGGCCCATGGGAATTCGACGGCTACCGAGATCAGCCATTCCATCATCCAGTGTGTTTCATTTAAGGAGCAGGATATAAATGGAAAGATAAAAGAAAGTCTGACAGTGGGGGCCCCGGGGCCAGGTGGGTCAGACGGACAAATCTAAGGGAGAAAGGAGTGATGCTGTATGGAATTTGAAAAGTTACAGAGTATTATCGCAGAAGTCCTCAATGTGGAAGCAGAGGACATTACCATGGCCACGACTTTTGTAGATGACCTTGGTGCGGATTCTCTGGATGTTTTTCAGATTATCATGGGGATTGAGGAAGAATTTGATATTGAGATCCCCCAGGATGCTGTGGAGAACATCGTGACGGTGGGCGACGCGGTCGAACAGATCAAGAATTCGTTGAATTAAGTTTGTACGACAGGCAGGCGCTGCGGGGGCTTAAGAACCCATACGCAGCGCTTACTTTGTATTTCCATGCGAGCAGAGCGCCGGTGACGCTCTGCACGTATTTGCGCTTATGGTAAGGAGGTTTTCATGAACAGAGATTTGGCGGAACTGGAGCAGGGTATCGGCTACAGTTTCCACGATAAGAACCTGTTTCGGCAGGCCATGATTCACAGCTCTTACGCCAATGAACATCAGCTGAACAAGCTTGCGTGCAATGAGAGGCTGGAGTTTTTGGGCGATGCGGTGTTGGAGCTGGTGTGCAGCGATTATCTCTACCGGACCTATGGGGAGAAGCCGGAGGGGGAGATGACGAAGCTGCGGGCCAGCATTGTGTGCGAGCCTACGCTGGCGCTGTGCGCGGACGATCTGAAGCTGGGAGAGTACCTGCTTTTGGGCAGGGGCGAGGAGGCGACGGGAGGCCGCGGCCGTGCATCCGTCGTGTCGGACGCCATGGAGGCGCTGATCGGCGCGGTGTATCTGGATGGTGGTTTTGCTAGTGCAAAGGAGTTTATTCACAGATTTGTACTGAATGATATCGAGCATAAGCAGCTCTTTTATGATAGCAAGACTATCCTGCAGGAGATGGTTCAGGCGGAGAACGAGGGAGAGTTGAGCTATGAGCTCCTTCGGGAGGAAGGGCCGGACCACAATAAGCGGTTTGAGGTGCGGGCTCTCGTTGGGAACCGCGAAGTCGGGCGCGGCATAGGCCGTACAAAGAAGGCTGCCGAGGCCATGGCCGCTTACCGGGCGATTCTGCAGAAGAAAGCGGCGCAGGCTGCGGGGACAGACCAGCCGTGAAGACGGCCGGACATTTACAGACGGGAGAATACGCAGGCATACTATGTATTTGAAGAGTATTGAAGTGCAGGGCTTTAAATCCTTTGCCAATAAAATCGTATTTGAATTTCATAACGGCATCACGGGTATCGTGGGGCCGAACGGCAGCGGTAAGTCCAATGTCGCGGACGCGGTCCGCTGGGTGCTGGGCGAGCAGCGGATTAAGCAGCTGCGCGGTTCCAGTATGCAGGACGTGATCTTCTCCGGAACAGAGATGCGCAAGCCCCAGGGCTTTGCCTATGTGGCGATCACATTGGACAATTCCGACCACCAGCTGGCAATCGATTACGACCAGGTTACGGTCGCCCGCCGAATCTACCGTTCCGGCGAGAGCGAGTATCTGTTAAACGGCAGCGCCTGCCGCCTTAAGGACATCAACGAGCTGTTTTACGACACCGGTATCGGAAAGGAAGGTTATTCCATCATCGGTCAGGGCCAGATCGACAAAATCTTAAGCGGCAAGCCGGAGGATCGGCGGGAGCTTTTTGATGAAGCGGCCGGCATCGTCAAATTTAAGCGGCGCAAGAGCATTGCCCAGAAGAAGCTGGAGGACGAGCATCAGAATATGGTGCGCGTGGAGGACATCCTGGCGGAGCTGGAAAAGCAGGTAGGGCCGCTGAAAAAGCAGTCCGAGACCGCGAGGGAGTATCTGCGGCTGCGGGACGAGCTTAAGATTTACGATGTGAATCTGTTTTTGAATGAGACGGAGGCCCTGCAGGCGCAGTTAAAGGAGCTGGCGGATAAGGAGGAAATTGTCTCCGCGGATCTGGCGGAATCAAGGGCAGAGTCGGACCGGCTCCGCTCTACCTATGAGGAGCTGGATCAGGCGGCCGCCGCGCTTGCCGCCCGGATCGAGGAGCTGCGCGGCCAGCGGAATATGGAGGACGTGCTGAAAGGCAATCTGGAGGGCCAGATTAACGTCCTTCACGAGCAGATCAGGGCCGAGCGCCTCAACGCGGAGCATCTGAGCCAGCGCGTCCAGGCCATCGACCGGGATGTGGACGAACGGCGGGAACAGATGAAACATTATCTGGCCGACCATGCCGATACCGTAGGGCAGGCCGAGGCGAGCCGGAAGAAGCAGGAGGAGGCGGAGGAGAGTCTCCGCCAGGCCGACGAGCGGATCATGCTTCTGGACGCGAGGATCGAGGAGCGCAAGTCCGGCATTATCACCAATCTGAACGAGCGCGCGTCTCTGACGGCCCGTCAGCAGCATTACATGACGATGCTGGAGCAGGTGCAGGTGCGGCATTCGGAGGTCGCCCAGCGGCTTTTGCGGATCAAGAGCGACGAATCTGCCCAGACGGATCTTAAGGATGCGGCGCAGGCGGAGCTTGCGCAGGTTGAGGCGTCGATTGCGGAGCTGACCGCGAAGCAGGAAGCCTGCGCGGAGCAGATCGCGGCCTGCGAGCAGGAGGAACGCCGCCTGACCCGCAATCTGAGTGAAAAGCAGCAGGAATACCAGGCCGGCTTTGCCAAGCTGGAATCCATGAAAAATCTCGCGGAACGGTATGACGGCTACGGAGGCAGCATCCGCCGGGTGATGGAGGCGCGCGGCCGCGTGCGCGGCGTGCACGGCGTGGTAGCCGACCTTATTGCCACGAAGAAGGAATACGAGACAGCGATTGAGACGGCGCTTGGCGGCAGTATCCAGAACATTGTCACCGATTCGGAGACCACAGCCAAGCAGCTGATTGAATATCTGAAGAAAAACCGTTACGGCCGGGCGACCTTTCTGCCGCTTGACAGTGTGGGAAGGAGCGGGAGCTTCGGCCCGAAGGAGGCGCTTAAGGAGCCGGGCGTTCTGGGGCTGGCCAGCCAGCTGGTGGAGGCCGACAGCCGGTATGCGGGTCTGGTGGAGTATCTGCTTGGCCGCGTCGTGGTTGCGGAGGATATCGACCACGCCATAGCGCTGGCGCGGAAATACAAACATTCCCTGCGTATCGTTACGCTGGAGGGCGAGCTTTTAAGCGCCGGGGGTTCCATGACGGGCGGCGCGTTTAAAAACAGCAGCAACCTGCTGGGCCGCCGCAGGGAGATCGAGGAGCTGGAGACGGCCTGTGGGAAGCTTCTTAAGCAGACCGAGCGTCTGCAGGCGGATCTGGAGCTGAACAGCGGTATCCTTGCGGAGAAGCGGGACGAGCTGGAGGCGGTCAAGCAGGAGCTGCAGAAGGTTTATTTGGAGCAGAATACGGTACGGCTGAATCTGGCGCAGCTGGATGAGAAGATTCAGGATATCGCGGATTCCGCCCAGGATCTGGTGATTGAGAATCAGCAGCTGGAGGAACAGGTGCTGGATCTTAAGAAGAACCAGAATGAGCTTTCCGCCGACGTAAAGGATTTGGAGGAGCAGAATGAGCAGGCGAACCAGAGTATTTTGGATCTGACGAAGCGTCTGGAGGAAGAAAAAAGCGGCCGCGAGGTCATGGCGGAAAATCTTTCCGCGATACGGCTGGAAACGGCCCATCTGCTGCAGAAATACGGCTTTATCCAGGAAAATGTGGATCGTGTGAACGAGGAGATCCGCCGCCTGGAGGAGGAAAAGGCGCAGCTGGAGGCGGGCGGCCATGACACCGATTCCGTGATTGCGGGAAAAGAGCGGGAGATCGAGGAGCTGAAAGTGCATATCCTGACATCGGAGAGCCATTCCCGGGAGCTGGACGCGGAGATTGAAAAGGACAGCGCGGCGCGTGACGGACAGATGACGAAACAGAAGAACCTGTTCGCCCGGAGGGAGGAGCTGTCTGAGCGGTTGGCACAGCTGGATAAGGATCAGTTCCGGCTTCAAAGTCAGCAGGAAAAGCTGAATGAACGTCTGGACCGTCAGGTAGACTATATGTGGAGCGAGTACGAGCTGACGTTTACCACGGCGGAGGCGTTTCGGAATCCCCAGCTGCGTTCGGTGCCGGAGATGCGCAGGCGCAGCGAGCAGCTGAAGGCCGATATCCGCGCCCTGGGCAATGTCAACATCAATGCGATTGAGGATTATAAGGAAATTTCCGAGCGGTATGAATTCATGAACGCCCAGCACGAGGATCTGGCGAGGGCGGAGGCCACGCTTCTGCAGATTATCGGAGAGCTGGATCTGGGTATGCGCAGGCAGTTTACGGAGAAATTCCAGGACATCAGCCGGGAATTCGACAAGGTGTTTAAGGAATTGTTCGGCGGCGGGCATGGAACCTTGGAACTTGTGGAGGATGAAGATATCCTGGAGGCGGGGATTCAGATTATCGCCCAGCCGCCCGGCAAGAAGCTGCAGAACATGATGCAGCTGTCCGGCGGCGAGAAGGCGCTGACGGCGATCAGTCTGCTGTTTGCGATCCAGAATCTGAAGCCGTCCCCGTTCTGTCTGCTGGACGAGATCGAGGCGGCGCTTGATGATTCCAATGTGGAGCGCTTCGCGAGATATCTGCACAAGCTGACGAAGAATACGCAGTTTATCGTGATCACCCACCGGAGAGGAACCATGGTCAGCGCGGACCGGCTGTACGGAATTACCATGCAGGAGAAAGGCGTATCGGCCCTGGTGTCGGTGAATCTGATCGAGGATACGCTGGATAACTAGGACGGAAGCGTGAAGTTTGGAAAAGGAGGACAGCCATGGCAGAAGGAAAGAAAGGTTTCTTTGGAAGACTGGTGGAAGGTCTTCAGAAAACAAGAGATAACATCGTGTCCGGGATCGATTCGATTTTCAGCGGATTTTCGGCCATTGACGACGACTTCTATGAGGAGATCGAGGAGACCCTGATTATGGGCGACCTGGGCATCCAGGCCACCATGAAGATCATGGATGATCTGAGACGTCAGGTGAAGGAACAGCACATCAAGGAGCCCAGCGAGTGCAAGGCGCTTCTGATGGACAGCATGAAGCGGCAGATGGATCTGGGGGAAAACGCCTACGAATTTGAAAACCGCAAAAGCGTGGTTCTGGTGATCGGCGTCAACGGCGTGGGCAAAACCACCTCCATCGGCAAGCTTGCAGGCCAGCTGAAGGACCAGGGAAGGCACGTGATCCTGGCGGCGGCGGATACCTTCCGCGCGGCGGCGGTAGAGCAGCTGACCGAGTGGGCCCGCAGGGCGGATGTGGAGATCATCGCCCATCAGGAGGGCTCCGACCCGGCCGCGGTCGTTTTTGACGCGGTAGCCGCGGCGAAGGCCAGAAACGCCGACGTGCTGATCTGCGACACGGCCGGCCGTCTCCACAATAAGAAAAACCTGATGGAGGAGCTTAAGAAAATCGACCGGGTCATTGCGAGGGAGTATCCGGACGCCTACCGCGAGACGCTTGTGGTGCTCGACGGAACCACCGGCCAGAACGCGCTCGCCCAGGCCAGGCAGTTCATGGAGGCGACCGATGTGACCGGCATCATTTTAACGAAGCTTGACGGGACGGCCAAGGGGGGCATCGCCGTGGCGATCCAGTCGGAGCTGGGAATTCCGGTCAAATACATCGGGATCGGCGAGAAGATCGACGATCTCCAGAAATTCGACGCGGATGCGTTTATCAACGCTTTATTCGCATAGAGCAATCAAGAGAGAAAGGAATGATTTTCAAGATGATGACACTGGAGAGTTTTGAGGAGGCGACGGAAGTCGTAGGAAAAGTGATCCAGGAGACGAAGCTGGTCTACAGCGAGTATTTCTCGGAGCAGACCGGCAACAAGGTCTATTTCAAGCCGGAGAACATGCAGTATACCGGCGCATACAAAGTCCGCGGCGCCTACTATAAAATCAGCACGCTGTCTGCGGATGAAGAGAAGAACGGTCTGATCACGGCCTCAGCCGGCAACCATGCCCAGGGCGTGGCCTACGCAGCCAAGCTGGCCGGCGTGCCCGCGACCATTGTGATGCCCACGGCGACGCCCCTGATCAAGATCAACCGCACGAAGGGCTACGGCGCGGAGGTGATCCTTTACGGGGATGTGTTCGACGAGGCGTGCGAATACGCGGAGAAGATCGCGGCGGAAAAAAACATGGCCTTTGTCCATCCGTTTGACGATCTGACGGTGGCGACGGGCCAGGGAACGATCGCGATGGAGATCATCAAGGAGCTCCCCACCGTGGACTACATCCTGGTTCCCATCGGCGGCGGCGGCCTGGCGGCCGGCGTCTCCACTCTGGCGAAGCTTCTGAACCCGAAAATCAAGGTGATCGGCGTGGAGCCGGCCGGAGCCAACTGTATGCAGGAGTCTCTGAAAGCCGGGCATGTAGTGGCCTTAAATTCCATCAGCACGATCGCGGACGGCACCGCTGTCAAATGTCCCGGCGAAAAGATTTTCCCGTACATCCAGGAGAATGTGGACGATATCATCACTGTGGAGGACAACGAGCTGATCGTCGCGTTCCTGGACATGGTGGAGAGCCACAAGATGATCGTGGAGAATTCCGGTCTTCTGACCGTGGCCGCCCTGCGGCATCTGGACGTGAAGAAGAAAAAGATTGTCTCCATTTTAAGCGGCGGCAACATGGATATCATTTCCATGGCTTCCATCGTCCAGCACGGCTTGATCCAGCGTGACAGGGTATTCACCGTCTCCGTGCTTCTGCCGGATAAGCCGGGGCAGCTGGCGAAGGTATCCACGCTTCTGGCGGAGCATCAGGGCAACGTCATCAAGCTGGAGCACAACCAGTTCATCAGCATCAACCGGAATGCGGCTGTGGAGCTGCGCATCACGCTCGAGGCATACGGCACCGACCACAAAAATGAGATTGTCCAGGCGCTGAATGACGCCGGCTACCGTCCGAAGGTGGTCAAGTCTACCGGAGCTTTCTAAAGCGCCGGACTGCCATAGAAAATGGATATTTTGACAGGTGAGGCGGAATATTTTAGAATATTCTGCCTTATTTTTATAAATCAATAGAATTTTTTTGAGGAATGTGCTATACTGTCTGTACTGGCGACAGCCGGGAGAACAACAAAAGGAGGGCTTTCGAATGATGATTGAACTTGGCAGGGCGAAACGGCAGGCGATCCAGCCAATTTGCGCGGACAGCCGGGATGTGCTGCTGCGGGGCGCTGCGGAAGGCGCCATCGGCCGGGTGTGGGTTCCGCACCTGACGAATCCCTCCTACTGTCTGGTGGTAGTCGGTGATTTTGCTTATCTTCTGGGGCTGCCGCCGAAGGGCGGGAAGGCGCTGGATCTGAAGGGCCAGATTTTCGAGTCGGCGCAGCAGGCGTTTCTCTATCCGCAGGACGAGAGGTGGGCGGACTGGATCGAGGAACAGTTTGCGGACCGGCAGCGGATTGTGACGAGGTATGCGTTAAAGAAGGATGAGCATCATTTTGATCTGGACCGGCTGCGCGGGTATCTGAGTGCGGTTCCCAAGGGCGTTCGGATCAGGCGGATCGACCGGAGGCTTTATCATATGGCCATGAAGGAAGAATGGAGCCGCGATTTGTGTTCGAATTTCGATACGGCGGAGCATTTCCTGGAATGTGCCTTCGGCTATGTTGCCTTAAAGGGCCGCGAGCTGATCGCCGGCTGTTCCTGCTACGGCGTCAGCGAGGGAATGATGGAGATTGAGGTGGATACGAGGAAGGATTGGCGCAGAAAGGGGCTGGCCCTGGCCTGCAGCGCGGCTTTCCTTCTGGAGTGTCTCGAGAAGGGGCTGACCCCCAACTGGGACGCGGTGAATCTCCAGTCGGTGGGCCTGGCGGAGAAGCTGGGTTATGTGTTCGAGAAAGAGTATCAGGTGTATCGTCTAAAGGAAATGGAGGAGAGGTAGGCTTATGGACAGAGAGAAGATATTTCAGGCAGTGGACCACACTCTGCTGGCGCAGGGCGCCACATGGGCGGAGATTCAGGAACTGTGCGATGACGCGGTGAAATACGGCACGGCGTCCGTCTGTATTCCGCCGTCTTATGTGAAGCGGGCGAAGGATTATCTGGGCGATGAGATGGCGGTCTGCACGGTCATCGGATTCCCCAACGGCTACAACACGACGGCCGCCAAGGTGTTTGAGACGGAGGACGCCCTTGAAAATGGCGCCGATGAGATCGATATGGTGATCAACATCGGCGATCTGAAAGACAAGAATTATCCGAAGATTCTGGATGAGATCCGTTCCATCAAGGCGGTCTGCGGCGATCACATTTTAAAGGTCATCATCGAGACGTGCCTGTTGACGGACGATGAGAAGATAAAAATGTGCGAACTCGTCACGGAGGCCGGGGCCGACTATATCAAGACTTCGACCGGCTTTTCCAAGGCAGGCGCCACGTTTGCGGATATCAAGCTGTTTTCCGAGCATGTGGGGCCGGGCGTGAAGATGAAGGCGGCGGGAGGCATCGCGTCTTTCGCGGACGCGGAGGAATTCCTGCGTCTGGGCGCGTCGCGTCTCGGGACCAGCCGCATTGTGAAGCTGGCGAAGGCAGAGGAGGAATCCCATGGACAGGAAAAGTCTGATCAGGGCGGCTATTGAGAATCTTCCGAACGCCTACGCGCCATATTCCCATTTCCATGTGTCGGCGGCGCTGCTCTGTAAGGACGGAACCGTCTATACAGGCTTTAATATTGAAAACGCCACCTACACGCCGACCGTCTGCGCGGAGCGGAGCGCGTTCTTTCGGGCCATCAATGAGGGAAAGAGGGACTTTGAGGCGATTGTTATCTGCGGAGGCTTAGACGGCGCGATCACGGATTACTGCTCGCCCTGCGGTGTCTGCCGGCAGGTGATGAAGGAATTCTGCGGGCCGGATTTCCTGGTGATCATGGCAAAATCGGAGGAAGACTATATCGAGAGGACGCTGGAGGAGCTCTTGCCGCTGTCGTTTGGCGCGGAGATGCTCGGCAGGTAGCGGATGCTGCTGTTTGGCGCGGAGATGCCCGGCAGGCAGCGGATGCCGATCGGGGTGAAGATGCCCGGCAGCGAAGTTTGATTGGAGGGGATGCGGTATGATTAGAATGTATGATCTGATTGAGAAGAAGAAACACGGCGGCGATCTTTCGGAGGAGGAGATCCACGCTATGATAACCGGCTACGTGGCCGGGGATATCCCGGATTACCAGATGTCGGCCATGCTGATGGCGATCTATTTTCGTGGAATGAGCGCGCAGGAAACGACATATCTTACAATGGAGATGGCCCATTCCGGCGACACGGCGGATCTGTCTGGGATTCAGGGCATCAAGGTGGATAAGCACAGCACGGGCGGCGTGGGAGACAAGACGTCCCTGGTGATCGGGCCGATCGCGGCGTCCCTGGGCGTAAAGATCGCCAAGATGTCCGGGCGCGGCCTGGGCCACACCGGAGGGACCCTGGATAAGCTGGAATCGATCCCGGGGCTTTCCACGAGCATTGACAAGGACCGCTTTTTCGAGATTGTGAACGAGACCGGCATCGCGATTATCGGACAGACCGGCAATATGGTTCCGGCGGACAAAAAGCTCTATGCCCTGCGGGATGTGACGGCCACCGTGGACAGCGTTCCGCTGATCGCGTCGTCGATCATGAGCAAGAAGCTGGCGGCCGGAAGCGACGCAATTGTGCTTGATGTGAAGACGGGAAGCGGCGCCTTCATGAAGACGCTTGAGGATTCCATCGCGCTTGCGAAGGAGATGGTGGCCATCGGAAACGGAGCGGGCCGGAGATGCTGCGCCCTGATTACCGATATGGACGTGCCTTTGGGGCGTGCCGTCGGCAATGCCATGGAGGTGACGGAGGCGGTTCAGACGCTGAGGGGGCAGGGACCCGCCGACCTGACGGAGGTCTGTCTGCAGCTGGCGTCGAATATGCTTTTCATGGCGGAGCGCGGAACCATCGGGGAGTGCAGGGCTATGGCGGAGCGCGCCATGGCGGACGGCAGCGCCGTGAAGGTGCTGGCCGATATGGTGAAGGCTCAGGGCGGCGACCCGGATTATATCTATGATACGGACCGCTTTGCGCAGGCGCCGGTCAAGAGGGAGGTGCAGGCCACGGCAGACGGATATATCACCCACATCGACACCGAGGGCTGCGGCATCGCGGCGGCGATGCTCGGAGCGGGCCGCATAAAGAAGGAGGATGCGATCGATTACAGCGCCGGAATCTACCTGCACAAGAAATACGGCGACGCGGTAAAGAAGGGAGACGTGCTGGCTGTTTTGTATACTTCCGATGAAGGGCGGCTGGCGGCGGCTGAGGAAAAGTTCCTTTCTTCCTATACGATCGGGGATGCGCCGGCCGCGGAGAAACGGCTGGTTTATGCCCGTGTGACCGCTGATGGAGTGGAACGCTTCTGACCGGGTGCGAAAACAGTTACTTTTACTAATTCTGACAAACATTTCCACATTTTTTTGTGAAATATTGCTTGCCAAGCGGGAGCTTCTGTAGTATAATAGCGATAACAAAACAGATTGTGATTCCTGGAATGTACGACAACTCTTACTTTCTTTGAACCTACATTGTGACAGAAGGGATTCCTATATTTTTCGGTAGATGTCAGGCCTCCGTTTGCAGTGGAAGGCAGAAGCCGGAGTGCGGTTGCCCACCTAGCTTGGCTAGGCGTCAAATAGTAAGAACCGGCATTTTGGGATTTACAAATGAAGAAAGCAGCGAGCAATCGCTGCTTTTTATTACATTGTCCCGGATATGCTTGCGTCATACTGAAAAATGTGATATTCTTTTAGTTGAAGACAGAAAATTCCTAAAATGCGAGGCACACAGATGAAAGATCATAAGTACGGGAAATATATAATGTGGGGAGTGACGGCATTTCTGGTAATCGTTGCCTGCCTTCTGGTGGCGCTTATCCTTCTGCGGTGGCAGATGGTGCGAGAGGTTTTCGAGCTGATCGGACAGATTCTGGCTCCGATTACCTACGGCGTAATTCTGGCATATCTGATGTCGCCGGTCTATAACCGGCTGATCCGATGGCTGGGGAAGCTTTTCGCGAAGGCGATCCGCAGCGAAAAACGCCGCGCGTCTGTTGCGAAGGGATTGGCCACGGTGGGAAGCCTGGTGTTCCTGGTCGCGATTGTCACTGGTTTATTCTCGATGATCCTTCCGACTGTGACCGAGAGCATCATGGGTATTGTGAATTCAGTCCCAAATTTTGTACAGAAGATTTCAGGCTGGATTGAGACGATATTTGCCAATAATCCTCAGCTGGAGACGGCCGTCCTGAGCGCTTATCAGCAGGGCGTGGACCGTCTGATGGAGTGGATCAAATCCACCGCCAACTGGATGCCGAATCTGGAGACAGCGCTGAGCAGCGTCTATTCCGGCGTTATGGGTGTGGTCAATGTGACGAAGAACACCCTGATCGGCGCCATTGTCATGATTTACCTGCTGAATATCAAGGATACCCTGATCGCCCAGGCGAAGAAGATCGTCTATGGGGTTCTGCCGCTTGGGCCCGCGAACGGGCTGGTGGAGAAATGCCGTTTCGTCCATAAGGTGTTCGGCGGATTCATCCTGGGCAAGCTGATCGATTCGCTGATTATCGGAATCCTGACATTCATCCTGATGAGTATCCTGCGGATGCCATACACGATGCTGATCAGCGTGATCATCGGAGTGACGAACATTATTCCGTTCTTCGGACCGTTCATCGGGGCGATTCCCAGCGCGCTGCTCCTGCTTTTGGTGAGTCCGAAGCAGTGCCTGATCTTCCTGGTCATGATTCTGCTGATTCAGCAGTTTGACGGCAACATCCTGGGACCGAAGATTCTGGGGGATTCCACGGGTCTTTCCAGCTTCTGGGTATTGTTCGCGATCCTGTTCTTCGGCGGCATCATGGGGCCGGTCGGGATGATTATCGGCGTTCCCACCTTCGCGGTTATTTACCGTCTGGTGTCGGAGGCCGTGGAGAAGCGGCTGAAAAAGAAGAATCTGCCTACGGATACGGATGCGTATAAAGGACTAAAGCATGTGGATGAGGATCGGAAAACATTTGTCAGGTAGGAGCGTATGAGAAGAAAAAAGGGCATAGGGTGGATGCTTGGCATTCCCTTCGTTGTGGCAGTGCTGGTTGCCGTGATTCGGGTCGCGGAGAGACCGGCTGACGATGGAATCACCAGGGCCGCAGCCTGTAAGGCGGCGGCCCTTTCTTTGACGACTGCGGAAATGTGCCGCGAGGAGGCGGAGACGGAGAGATCGCTGTTTGCCGCGTCTGACCAGCGGCAGTGGTATGTAAAATATATGGACTATCTGTACCGCCAGGAGATGCTTTCCGTAGAGATGACGCCGCCGACTGCCGGGACGGCAGAAGGAAATCTGACCTATGAGGAGGCGGCGTATCTGGCGGAGCGGTGGTCGGAGACAGAAGGACGAAGCGGAGAAAAGGAGCGCCTGCTCGATATCGTCCGTATGACGCGGGAAAACCGTAAAAAAGCGATTCCCGCCGACCGATGGTGGGAGCTGTACGGGGTGGTCTGCGGCTTCGCCGGTAAGGACGGCGAAGGTTCGGCCGGTCAGGAAGGCGTCTCGGATGGCGCCGGGGAGGCAGATGGAACCGGCGCAGCCCGCGTCGCGGAGGAAATTCTGCAGATCGGCGGGACGCCGGATAACGCAGAGGGGGCCGCTCCGTGGACCGCGTATACGGATCAAGGCGTCTACGGGTTTGAAGGACTGGGTTTGTCCGCGTACATAGACTGCCGGATCCGGGTGCTCGCGCGGGATCATGAGATCATACGCGTGCTCGGCGTGGTATCGGAGGAGGCCGTTTACCGCAACGTCTGGATTATCAGCGCGTCGGGGGATTCCCTGACCGGTTTTACCGGAGACTTTACGCGCAGCTTTGCGCTGGGTCAGGATCTGGAAAATGCAGGGGAGCTTGAGGGGCAGCTGGCGGATATCCGGATGGCAGGCGGAAAGACGGAGCGAATTTCCCTAAAGAGGGAGAAGATTACGGCCAAGGTGCTCTCTGTCCGTGAGGACGCCATTGAGCTGGAAGGGTATGGCCTGATACCGCTGGACGAGGATTTCTGCGTCTACAAGACCTATGGGGAGCCACAGCTGCAGGATATATCGCAGATTCTGGTTGGATATGACACGCAGGAATTTGTAGTGGGAGACGGGAAGCTGTGCGCGGCGCTGATCGTGCGGTCGTTCGGAGCGGAGACCATCCGCGTATTGGTGATGGACACCGGGTTCCGGTCTATTTTCCATCCGGAGATCCGCCTGGAATTTTTGAGCGACGGGGTTATGCGGCAGGGGGAGCGGGAGACCGTTTTCCATGCGGGCGAGAGCGTAACGGTGAGGGCGCAGGCGGATGAGGCGGCCGAGGACGGAAGTCTGGTTCTCGCCGCTTCGGGTGAACGGCTGCAGTTTATACCCTTCGATGAGAGCGCGGGCATCCGCGCGGTCAGCGTGGAGCGGAACCAGGGCGCGCCGGTCTGCCCGGGAAAACTCGAGATTGCCTGCGGCGAGGAAGGTCTGGTACTGATCAACGAGCTGTATCTGGAGGACTATTTAAAACGGGTGCTTCCCAGCGAGATGCCTTTGGAATACGAGAAGGAGGCGCTGAAGGCCCAGGCAGTCTGCGCCAGAACCTATGCCTACCGCCAGATTCGGGGCAACGCCTACCGGCAGTACGGCGCTCATGTGGACGACAGCACCAATTATCAGGTGTACAATAACAGCGAGACCGGGAAAGCCGCGGCGGAAGCGGTAGACGCCACCTACGGACAGCTTCTGATGTATGGGGACGACGCGGCGGAGACCTATTATTTCTCCACCTCCTGCGGCTATACGACGGATATGACTGTCTGGGGACAGGAAGCGGAGCGGACGCCTTATCTGCGGTCGGTCGCTGTCTCTTCCGGCAGCGGGGCGATCCATACATCTGGCAGGCCGGGAGAAGAGGCGGACGGCACGGATGAAGAGGCCTTTGAGGCGTTTATCCGGACAAGTGGAGCCGATGATTATGAATCGTCCTGCGCCATGTATCGCTGGCAGACGCAGATTACCGGCGCGCAGCTTGAGGAGAAGATACCGAACGTCGGAGAGATCACGCAGGTCGCCGTTACGGAGCGGGCGGCGGGCGGCGCGGCGCTATGCCTGACGGTGACCGGGACGAACGGGACGGAAGAATTTCGGGGCGAGAGCCGGATCCGGGCCGTGCTCGGCCATCCGGACGCGGTGATCACACGCGGGAACGGCAGCACGACGAGCGGCTTAAGCAGTCTCCCCAGCGCGTTCATTTCCGTTGCGTGCAGCAGGACGGAATCGGACGGCGGCCTTGTCTGCTCTATCTATGGCGGCGGTTACGGCCACGGTATCGGAATGAGCCAGAACGGGGCCCAGGCAATGGCGAAACGGGGCTGGAGCTACGAGGAAATACTGGAATTTTTCTACGAAGGAACGAGATTGGAAATCGTATATTGACCGTATATTGCGCATTGTTTTGATTGCAAAAATGATTTGCTTGCTATATAATATAAAAGATTTTGGTTACAGGCCGATAAAGTGAGTGATTCAAAGGAGCTGTGCGTTGTGAAACTGATTTTACGCTATATGAAACCGTATGCCAGGGTGATTACAGTCGTCATGGGACTGAAGCTGGCGGCCACCATGGTGGAGCTTCTGCTTCCCTACATCCTGGAGCATATTATCGATGTGACGGTTCCCACCGGCAATCTGACGCAGATTTTCCTGTGGGGATTTTTGATGATTCTGACCGCCGTCGCCACCCGGCAGCTGAATGTGACGGCCAACCGGGGCGCGGTGGAAAACGCCCATAATGTCTCTTACAACATCCGTCAGGATCTGTTTATCAAGACTGCCAATCTGTCCGGCAGCCAGTTCGACGCGTTTGGTCTTCCCAGCCTGATCAGCCGCATGACCAGCGACAGCTACAATGTCCAGTCCTGCGCCCAGTCGCTGCAGACCCTCTGCGTGCGCGCCCCCATCATGCTGGTGGGAGGAATTCTGATTACCATGACCATGGATTGGGTGCTGTCGGCGGTGCTCTGCGTGATGCTGCCGATTATGCTGGTGGTCATCCTGAGCGTTTCAAGGTACGGGATTCCGCTCTACAATAAGGTTCAGGAGCGTCTGGACGACGTGGTTCGGGTCATGCGTGAAAATATTACCGGTATCCGCGTGGTGAAGGCCCTCTCCAAGATGGATTACGAGAAGAGACGTTTTGCGGCCAGCAATGAGGCGATGACGCGCAGCGATATCAAGGCGAGCACGGTTATGGCGCTGCCGGGCCCCATCATGCAGATTTGCCTGAACACGGGCCTGACGCTTGTCGTCTTCATCGGCGCCGTCCGCGTCAATAACGGTCAGATGAATCCCGGCGTGATTCTGGCATTTCTGACGTACTTTAATATGGTGCTGCAGGGCGTCATGGCGATCAACCGGATTTTTATGATGATCAGCAAGGCGTCCGCGTCCGCGAACCGTATCGCCCTGATCATGGCGGCACCGCTGGATCAGCGGGTTCTGACGGCGGAGGAGGCGAAGAAACCCTCCGGCGACGAATTCATCCGCTTTGAACATGTGAATTTCAGCTACGGCGAAGCGGGCACGGCCCAGGCGGAGGCGTTTGACGGAAGCAGCCGTCAGCAGTGCCTCTACGACATTGACTTTTCTATTAAGAAGGGCGAGAGCCTTGGAATCATCGGTCCCACCGGCTGCGGCAAGACTACGATTATCAATCTGCTGATGCGCTTCTACGACGTGGAGGACGGCGGCGTCTTTGTAGGCGGGCGGGATGTGCGCAGCTACGATAAGGACGAGCTTCACCGGAAGTTCGGGGTGGTCTTCCAGAACGACATGGTATTTAACGACACGCTGCGCCAGAACATTTCCTTCGGACGTGATATTCCGGAGGACAGGCTTAAACGGGCTACGGAGGACGCCATGGCGGCGGAGTACATAGCGGGTCTGGACGGCGGCCTCGATTATATGGCGGATATCAAGGGAGCCAATCTGTCGGGCGGACAGAAGCAGCGCCTTTTGATTGCCCGGGCTCTTGCGGCGAAGCCGGAAATCCTGATTTTGGACGATTCCTCCTCGGCGCTTGACTATAAGACGGACGCTTCCCTTCGGAAGGCGGTTTTTGAGAATTACGGCGGCACGACGACGATCCTGATCGCGCAGCGCGTCAGCTCCGTTATGAACATGACCAACATTCTGGTCATGGACAACGGGCGCTGCATCGGTTACGGAAACCACGAACATCTGCTTGAGACATGTCCGGAGTATAAGGACATTTTCAACACGCAGATGGGCGCTTTGGCTTGAAAGGAGGCGGTGAGGATGCCTGGAAGAGGAGATCGGGGCGGCAAAAAAGAGAAGCCCAGAGACGCGAAGAAGTCACTTCGGCGTATTCTTTCTTATCTGAATGACTACCGCTGGCCGGTGATCGTGCTGACCCTCTGCGCCTTCATCAGCAATTTTGGAAATCTTCTGGGGCCGAATTTCGCCGGCAAAGCCATTCATGCGGCCGGCGCAGGGGCGGGAAAAGTGGATTTTGACGTGGTATTTTTCTATGGGAAATGTATGCTGGCGGCCTATCTGGCCAGCGGCCTTCTCACATTTTTCATCAATATCGGAATGATGCGGGTCAGCCGCAACGTGATCCGCAAGATGCGGAAGGATG
The DNA here is from genome assembly GCA_947630485.1 of uncultured Lachnospiraceae bacterium. GTDB lineage: Bacteria > Bacillota > Clostridia > Lachnospirales > Lachnospiraceae > UBA3402. The sequence continues at coordinate 1,587 of CANRHU010000054.1, read as the reverse complement.
TGTTCGACAAGCTGATGACCCTGCCGGTAGGGTTCTTCGACCGGAATCAGGCGGGCGACATCATCAGCCGCGTCAGCTACGATATCGATGTGGTGGGAACCAGTCTGGCCACGGATGTGGTGCAGATCATCACCAGTGTGGTCACGGTGGTGGGCTCTTTTATCATGATGTGCGCCATTTCCCTGCCGCTCGTGGTGTGTATGCTGGTCACGATTCCCATGGCGATCCTTTATACCAGATACATGGGCCGCAGGACCAGGCCTCTCTATTCGAAGAGGAGCGCCGCCTACGGCCGCATGAACGGTTTTGTGGAGGAAATGTTCACCGGACAGAAGACGATCCTGGCCTACGCCTACGAGGACGGCGTCTGCGAAGAATTCAGCGAGATCAACCACGCGGCGGCGGACGCCTACCGGGACGCGGACACATTGGGCATGACCATGGGTCCGACGGTCGGTTTCATCAATAACCTGGGCCTTTCACTGATCGGTCTGGTGGGCGCGCTGTTCTATCTCTGGGGGATTGTGGACCTGGGACAGATTTCTTCCTTTGTTCTGTATTCGAGGAAATTTTCTGGCCCGATCAACGAGATCGCCAACATCATCAATGAGATTTATTCCGCTCTGGCGGCCGCGGAGAGGGTCTTCCGTCTGCTGGATGAGCCGGAAGAAATCCAGGATATCTATAACGCCAAGGTGCTTTCGGATGTGGAAGGCGACGTGGAGGCAAGCCACGTATCCTTCGGTTATGTGCCGGGCAGGACGATTCTTCACGATCTGAACCTGAAAGCCAATCCCGGCCAGACCATTGCCATCGTCGGACCTACCGGCGCCGGCAAGACCACGATCATCAATCTGCTGATGCGTTTTTATGATGTGGATGACGGCGCGATCCTCGTGGACGGAAATGAGATCCGCACCGTGACCAGGGACAGCCTGCGGCGGACCTACGCCATGGTGCTGCAGGACACCTGGGTTTTCCGCGGAACTATTTACGACAATATCGCTTACGGCAAGGAGGGCGCCTCCATGGAGGAGGTGATCGCCGCGGCCAAGGCCGCGCGCATCCACGGGTATGTGATGCGCCTGCCGGACGGCTATCAGACCGTCATCAGCGAGGACGGCGGCAATATCAGCAAAGGCCAGAAGCAGCTTTTGACCATCGCCCGCGCCATGCTCTACAACACGCATATGCTGATCCTGGACGAGGCCACCAGCAATGTGGACACTTCCACGGAGCGGCAGGTGCAGCAGGCGATGCGGCGGCTGATGGCCGGCAAAACCTGCTTCGTCATTGCCCACCGCCTCTCCACGATTCAGAACGCAGACCGGATTTTGGTGGTAAACCACGGGGACGTGGTGGAGCAGGGGACCCATGAAGAACTGATGGCTCAGAAGGGCTTCTACTATAAGCTGTACGCGTCCCAGTTTGAATGATACGTCCGCGCGCGTTCGCGCGTCCTTCTGACGTTATTAAAATTTTTTTCTGTCTGTGTATAAATCGCCGCATTGGGGGGATACTGTGATTAGTACGAAAGAGAAGATTAATACTTATCCTCCCCTTTTTAGCCGGTTCCACTGCAAAGGC
>CANRHU010000053.1 GCA_947630485.1 uncultured Lachnospiraceae bacterium | reverse complement strand
CGTCACATCCAGTTCTTTTCCGTCTCTGGTAAACAGTTCGGTCAGGTTTATCTGCATAATAACTCCTAACACGCACCTTAACATTATACAAAGGGGCGCAATGTTTGTCAACTGATTTTTTACATCCACGCAGAAATATCCACGCAGAAAATGAGAAATCGGCTTGCTGCCTGGCGCTTCCGCATCCGGCTGAGCTTACTGCACCAGCCTCAGCACAAGAAATCGGCTTACTGCACCAGTCTCAGCGTCTCGCGGGCGATCGCCAGCTCCTCGTTGGTCGGGATCAGCATGACCTTGACCTTGGAGCTCGCGGAGGAAATCACTGCGTTCTTCCCTCTCACATCGTTGGCCTCGTCGTCGATCTCCACGCCCAGATATCCCAGGTATGCGCAGACAGCCTTGCGGGTCTTCTTGTCATTCTCGCCCACGCCCGCGGTGAAGACGATCGCATCCACGCCGTTCATGGCCGCGGTGTACGCGCCGATGTACTTCGCAACGCGGTAAATGAAGGCATCCAGAGCTACCTGCGCGTCATGGTTGCCCGCCTCAGCGGCCGCGCCCAGATCGCGGAAGTCGCTGGATACGCCGCTCATTCCGAGGACGCCGGACTTCTTATTCAGAATGTTCAGCACCTCATCCACGGTCTTGCCCTCGTTATTGCAGATGAACTGCACGACGGCCGGGTCGATGTCGCCGCTTCTGGTACCCATAATCAGGCCCTCCAGCGGGGTCAGGCCCATGCTGGTGTCCACGCATTTGCCGCCGATGGAGGCGGAAATGCTGGCGCCGTTGCCCAGATGGCAGACGATCACTTTCGCCTTATCCGGATCCAGTCCGCCGAACTTGATGGCCTCGCCGGACACAAACATATGGCTGGTGCCGTGGAAGCCGTAGCGGCGGATACTGTATTTCTCAAGATATTCCTTGGGAATCGCGTACATATAGGCCTTCTCCGGCATCTTCATGCCGAACGCCGTATCCCAGACAGCCACGTTGGGCTTGCCGGGCATGGCGGCCTCACAGGCCTCGATACCCATCAGGTTCGCCGGGTTGTGCAGCGGTCCCAGCGGGAAGCACTCGCGGATAACTGCCTTCACATCCTCGGTAACCAGGCAGGAATCGCTGTATTTCGTGCCCGCGTGGAGCACGCGGTGGCCGATGGCGGTGATCTCGTCGGTGCTGGCGATCACGCCGTGATCCTTGTCCTGCAGAGCTTCCAGAACCAGCTCGATGGCCACATGATGATCCGGCATGGGCTTCTCAACGACATATTTGTCCTTGCCTGCCGGCTGGTGGGTCAGCTTGGAACCGTCGATACCGATTCTCTCGCAGAGGCCCTTGGCGATGACGCCCTCATTGTCCATATCGATCAGCTGATATTTTAAGGAAGAACTTCCGCAGTTAACGACTAATATTTTCATCTTGGTCTACTCTCCTTTTTGTTCAATCATACCGGCTGGAGCGCGAAACGCTCTCCGCCCTTCTCTTCCGTAAATGCAGTGTGACCTCACACGGGCTGCCTTATGCACGGCAGCCCATGTTAAAACCACGTCAGTATGCGAGCAGAGCGCCGGTGACGCCCCGCCCGTATTCGATTTCCATACAGGCACGCGCCAGCGACACCTTGCTTATATTGTTCACTTCACGATCTCGCCCATCACAACGCCTGCGCAGCCCGCCGCGTTGGACTCGTCGGTATCGATATGCATCGCCAGTGCATAGCTGTCGCTCACGCGCACAACTACGTCGCCGAAGATCAGGCTTCTGCCGTCAGTGTCGACCTTCACGCTCACGATATCGCCGTTCTCCACGCCCAGCTCCTTCGCGTCCGCCACGGTCGCATGGATATGGCGCTTCGCCGCGATCACGCCCTCGGAAATCTCGATCTCGCCCTTCGGGCCGATGATCTTGCAGGCGCCGCTGCCGGCGACGTCGCCGGACTCACGTACCGGAGCCACAACGCCGATGGAACGGGCGTCGGTCAGGGACAGCTCTACCTGGGTGGCCTTTCTCACCGGGCCAAGGATCGATACGCCTTTCAGTTCTTTCTTGCTTCCTACGATGGTAACTCTCTCCTCGCAGGCATACTGTCCGGGCTGGGACAGATCTTTCTTCTTGGTCAGCTGGTAGCCCTCTCCGAACAGGGTCTCCAGATCAGCCTGGGTCAGATGAATGTGACGCGCACTGGTCTCAACGATGAATTTCATGATGAATCCTCTCCTTTTCCTGTGATATAAGGCCATAGGCCGGGGAGCCGCGCCCCGCGGACACGCCTCCATTAAAATCTATTCTATGTGGTTTTTGCCCATTTTTCAAGCCCTGATTGGAAATAAATTGCATTTTTTGCCAAACATCGTACCACTGGGATTTCCACGGAGGAGACCGGCTCACTGCAGTCGCAAAACAGGGAGGGCCTGCGCCCTCCCCGTTCCAAAACGCTCCTGTTTATTTTTTATACATCGGTCCGTAAGCGGCGCAGGCCCTGTAGTCCGCGCCCTCCGGATCCATGCCGAAGGCGTTCCAGGACGCCGGCCGGAAAATCTTCTCCACCGGCACGTTATGCATAGCCACCGGAATGCGGAGCATGGAGCACATCGTGATCAGATCGGCGCCGATATGGCCGTAGCTGATCGCGCCGTGGTTGGCGCCCCAGTGGTTCATCACGTCGTAGGCCGTCGCGAACGGGCTTCCCACCTTGCCGTCGCAGCGCGGTGTGAACCAGGTGCAGGGCCATGTATAGTCGGTCCGCTTCCAGAGCACATCCGACACCTCGTCCGGCAGGTTCACGGTCCAGCCCTCCGCGATCTGCAGCATCGGCCCGAGACCACGGACCAGATTCAGACGGATCATCGTCGCCGGCATGACGGCTCTCGTCAGGAAGCGGGAGGAATAGCCGCCGCCGCGGAAGTAGCCGTTGTCCGCCGGATTCCAGGTGGTCGCGTTAAGGATCGCCTTCTGATCCTCCTCCGTTACCTCCCACCACTGCTTCATGACGCCGTTTCCGTCCGCGTCCTTCGCCTCACCGCAGGCGTCCAGACAGGCCGCGCCGGAATTGATCAGATGAATCAGTCCGCCGTTTTCCTTTGCCGCGCCCTCCAGCTCGTATCCGGTGGCGCGCTTCACCGCCTCGGGGCTCCAGAAGGTACGCACGTCCGCAAAGATCTGCGCCCGGTTGGTCAAAAGCTTCATGAACATCATGCCGAGGCCGTTTAACACATCGTTCTCCGTGGCAAGAATATACGGCTCCCTCGCGCCGTCCCAGTCGAAGGACGTATTCAGAAGCGCCTCCGCGAAGTCCGCGTTGGGATAGAAATCGGTCCACTGCCGCTGGCCCTGGAAACCGGCCGCGATGGCGTTGTGGCCGATGGCCTCCTCGGAGAACTTCGGATCCAGCCTGTCGCAGCCGCACATCAGCTCCTTGATGATGACCATCATCTTCACCACGAACTCCCAGTCCTTCTCCTTCTGCTCCGGGCTCTTGCGGATGAATTCCGGATTCTTGTCGAAGCCTTCTTTGCAGTTCTTCTTCGTCCAGGCCAGGGCGCGCTCATACTCGTCGTGATCGTAGATGCCCTCGGTCATACGGCGGATGATCTCCACCTCGTCCACAGACTCCACGCGCATCCCCAGGTAGGACTCAATAAAATCGCTGTCGATGATGGAGCCGCCGATGCCCATGCAGATGGAACCGATCTGCAGGTAGGACTTGCCGCGCATGGTCGCCACTGCTACCGCCGCGCGTCCGAACCGCAGGAGCTTCTCCTTCACATCCTCCGGGATCGACGTGTCGTCCGCGTCGCAGACCTCATGTCCGTAGATACCGAACGCCGGAAGCCCCTTCTGCGCATGGGTCGCCAGCACCGACGCCAGGTACACCGCGCCGGGGCGCTCCGTGCCGTTAAATCCCCAGACCGCCTTGATCGTGTTGCGGTCCATATCCATGGTCTCCGCGCCGTAGCACCAGCAGGGAGTCACGGTCAGCGTGATCGCCACGCCCGCCTTCTCAAACTTCGCCTGGCAGGCCGCCGCCTCGCCCACGCGTCCGATGGTCGTATCGGCAATGACAACCTTCACCGGCTCGCCGTTGCTGTAGCACAGATTCTCCTCAAACAATTTCGCGGCCGATCTGGCCATGTTCATGGTCTGGTCTTCCAGATCCCCGCGGACGTCCAGCGCCCCCCGCCGGCCGTCAATCGTCGGCCGGATCCCGATCACGGGATATTCGCCGACCAGTCTGTTCTTCGCCATACTAAATCTCCTCCTCGCATGAAAAATGAATTTTCTGCAGCGATATGCTGTTTTTATGATTGTATTGTAGCAAGGTTTTGTGAAAAAATCCAGATGGTATCGCTGATTTTTGTAAACAGTTTTCCGATTATGCCTCCATGATTTCCGGCAGCAGTTCATGATAAAGCACCGGTTTCACCTTCTCGAAGTCAGGACCGTCCGTCTCCGGGCACTGGATTGCTACCAAAAGCCCGCAGTCAGGAAGGATAATGCTGAGCTGACCGTATGCCCCGTCCGCGCGGTAAGTTCCCGGCATCGGGCACATCCACATCTGATATCCATATCCAAAGTCGCCGTCGATCGACCCGTTAATTCCGGTCTCAATCTGCTTTGTACCAGATTGGGCAATCCAGCTGTGCGATAAAATTCTCTCCCCATTCCATACCCCGTCAGCCAGATGAAGCTGCCCAAGCTTCAGCATGTCGGTCAGCGTCAGGTAGAGGCCGGAAGCTCCAAAGGTATGCCCCTGTTCATCATGTTCCCAGGCCCAATATATCTTAAGCGGCGCAAACAGACGTTTATGCAGATAATAATCCATCGGTTCTCCGACCGCTTTTTCCATCATACGCCCTGCCAAATAAGTATCGCCATTGGAATATACAAATTTTGCCCCCGGCTCCGTCACCATTTCCCGGCCCATCATATATCCCAGGTAATCCTCGACATTCCGGCGGTCATTCCCATTCCCCATCAGATATGCCTGTCCAAAACCGCTCGACATCGTGAGAAGATGCTTAAGCTGAATCTGAGAAAGCCATGGAGACGCATTTTCCGGCACAAGCTCCGGAAAATAATCCACCAGCCGGTCATTAAGCGATAATTTTCCCTCATCCACTGCCATGCCAACCGCAGTAGCGGTATAGCTTTTCGTATGTGAATAAATATTTCTCGCGATGTCCCTCGTAAACCGGTGCTCTATAATCACCTGTTTTTCATCCGCCACCGCTATGCCTTCCACCAGCAGTTTCTTCTCCTCTACTCTTTTTACAAAATTCTGAATCGCTTTTTCAATTCTCATCTGTTCACCCTCCTGTTATTCATAATCAACAACGATGGAAACCGACTGCCTGGCGTCCAAATTAAACGATATCATGCCGTCAGCATCGAGCAGTTCCTCACCGGTTTCAATTTCCAAATAGATTCTCTTGCCGTCTCCCGAAACAATCGAGAGAATCTCACCGCTTGTTCCAACCGTCACGTGCAGAAACTCATTTTCAATCACAAAAATTTTATTGTCACCCACAAAATCATCCCTATACGAATCTTCCACTGCAGACACTGGCTCTGACCCGACTGCACCGGTCTCTGCTGCTGACGAAGAAACGGCGGAACCGGCATCGCCGCCCTTCTTTTCTCTCCCGGAGCAGGCGCACAAAAGCAGCGAAAGGACCATACAAAAAAGCAGCGCCCGCCTATTCACCAAACGTCTCATAGATCGGCTTGTCCGGAACCGCTTCCAGATGGCTGCACAAAACTTTCGCAGTAGGCGTATCTCTGTGGTAAACCCTCTCCCGGCACGCTTCGCAGGAATACAGGCACCTCTCATAGAATGAGCAGCCTTTCGGCCTGTCCTCCAGCGCAGCCAGCTGCATGGATTTCAGCGGAAGCTCGCCGTCGCTTACATAATCCGGATCAGGCACCGGCACCGCCTGAATCAGCGCCCTGGTATAGGGATGTCTGGGAGAGCGGATCACATCCTTTATCTGTCCCATTTCCACAATCTCCCCCAAATACATAACGCAAACCCTGCCGTTCTGGGCAATATATCTCGTCGTTGACAGGTCATGAGAAATATATACAAAGCTCATATTGTAACGCTTATTCAGCGATTTCATCAGGTTCAGCAGCGACAGCCGCATGGACACGTCGATCATGCTGACCGGCTCGTCCGCCACGATCAGCTTCGGATCCAGACTGATGGCCCGGGCCATCAGAATTCTCTGCCGCTGTCCTCCTGACAGCTGATGCGGATACTTGCTCAGGAACTGATCTGCCGGCTGCAGCCCGATCACTTCCATTAGTTCTTCCAGTTTCCTGTTGATCTGACTGCGGCTCCAGCTACGATTCTTTGTCTTGATCGGCGCATAGAGGCTCTGGTAGATCGTCCGCACCGGATTCAGAGCTGCGTAGCTGTCCTGCTGGATAAACTGTACTTTGTTATAGGATGTGATACTCTTGCTCAAAAGGCCCGTCATCCTCTCCCCCTCCAGATAAATATCTCCGGAAGTAGGTTTATATAGTCCAGTGATGATTTTGCCAAGAGTCGTCTTTCCGCAGCCGCTTTCTCCTACCAGCGCAATGATTTCACCTTCAAAAATGTCAAGATTCACATCCTTTAAGACATGAAACTTTTTATCCGTGAGAAGAGAACTCTGCTTCTGGAACACCATATTGATATTTTTTAACTGCATCAAAGGTTCCCTGATATATTCCATCGCTTACCTCCCCTCCAGCAAACATTTGCACTTGCTGCCATCCGGATACACCACCGTATCCGGTTCCTGCTGCCGGCATCTTTCCTCAAAATATACGCAGCGCGGCCAAAAGACACAGCCTTCCGGCAGATTCATGATATCCGGCGGAGTACCTTCAATCGGCTTGATCGCCGATATGTCATGAATGATCGACGGAGTGGCGCCGATCAATCCCTCTGTATAAGGGTGTCGCCGCTTTTTGAACACGTCTCTCACCGCTCCGAACTCCATCAGTTTGCCGCCGTACATGACCCCGACGTAATCGGCAAATTTTGCCACAATACTGATATCGTGCGTCATGATCAGCATGGAAATCCCCTTTTCACGGTTAATTTCCTTCAGAATACTGAATATATAGCTCTGCGTAATGACATCCAGCGCAGTCGTCGGCTCATCCAAAATAATCAGATCCGGATCCAGAAGCAGTGAAAAGGCAATCATTACCCTCTGCTTCATTCCGCCCGACAATTCATGCGGATACGCTTTGAGAATGCGATCCGGATCCAATTTTACATATTCCAGGAGCTCCTTGCACCGGTTCTCTTTCTGCGCTGCCGGCGAAGTGTCCCCATGTTCCTCCATCGTTTCCAGAAACTGTTCCTTCACAGTCATAACCGGATTAAGGGCGCTCTGCGCGGCCTGAAACACCATCGACACCCTTTTCCAACGAAAGGACTGAAGTTCCTTTTCCGTAAGCTTCTCGACATGTATCGGCTCCTCGTCCTTTCCGCAAAAGAGGATCTCGCCGGAGGCAATCACGCCCGGCTCCGATATACAGCGGATCAACGCGGAAGACAAAGTGGTCTTTCCGCTTCCGCTCTCGCCGACCAAAGCAGTAATTTTACCCCGGGCAATATCGATGGATACGTCGCTGACAGCATGAAGCGTATATTTCTTTAAGGGATAATCGATATGAACATTCTGAAACCGAACAATAGCATCCATTCAAAATCCCCCCTACATCACTTTCAGCCGTGGATTTAAAAGCTCATCCAGACCATTCACGACCAGCAGCGCCGCTACCTGAAAAATTACGATCGCAGTCAGCGGATACAAAAGAATCCGTACATTCATCGGATTGATCAGCCCGCGTCCGCGGGCGGCGCTTACGATAGCACCCCAGTTCGTCGGATCATAGGATGCCAGACCCACCAGCATGATACCAACACTTGCCAAAATCGCACTGCGCATGGCTATGACAAAATTAATGATAATATAAGAAAGAATATTAGGCATCAGCTCCTTGAAAATGATATGGCCTGTTCCCATCCGCATCACCTTGCAAATCTGTATAAAATCCCGCTCCTTTAAGCTCAGAACCTGCACCCGAATCGCCCGGCACAGGCCGGCCCAGCTCCAGGCCGATACTACCACCGCGATGGCCAGCGGAGATTCCAGCGTCATAATGGACGCCAGCACCAGATACACCGGGAATGCCGGAACCGAGAGGAAAATATTCGTAACAGCCATAATTATTTTATCTATTTTTCCCCCGGCATAGCCGCTCAGTATCCCCAAGGTAGACCCCACCAAAACGGTGATCACAGCCGCATAGAACGCGATCTGAAACACGGAACCGGCGCCTCCGATCATCTGGCGGAATACGTCGCGTCCCATCCAGTCCGTTCCAAACGGATGGGCAAGGGAATTCGGCAGGTAGATCTCCGTCACTACGGGATTCGGATCATAGGGAAAGATAATCGGGCCAACAAACGTCACCAGCACAAACATCGCCATGATCATGAGGCCCACCGTCAGCTGTACATTCGAAGTGATACGTTTTATCATACGCTATTCCCTCCTTACCCTGGGATCGATCCACGGATAAATCATCTCCACCAGAAGGTTCACCAGAATCACCATGAAGCCTGAGAAGAAAATCAATCCCTGAACCACCATGTAATCCTTGCTGAGGATACGGCCCGAAATCTCCAGCCCCAGACCGGGATAATTAAAAATACTCTCCATTAATACCGCGCCGCCAAACAATCCGCCAAAGGCCATACCCAATGATGTGACCAAAGGAAGGAGCGCATTCTTTTTCATGTAACGGCTCCGGATCGTCCGCGACGACAGTCCTCTTGCTTTCGCCGCCAGAATATAATCCTCGCCAAGAACGCCAATACAGCTGCCTCTCATCTGCATAATCCAGTTTCCGGTATTTACCAGCGAATAGGCCAGAATCGGAAGACAGCCGTGCCACAGAACATCACGGATAAACGGCAGATTAAACCCAGGCGTCACGCTGAAAGCATCATAATTGTACTGAGCAGGGAATAATTTATACTTGTAAGCGAGATTGATAACCAAAAGAAGCGCCATCAAATAATCAGGGATCGAGCCAGACAGGGCAATATAAACAGACGCTGCCTTGTTGGCCAGGCCCTTGCGGTGCTGTGCCACATATCCTCCCACTGTAATTCCCACAAAAAAGCTGATAAACAAAGCGCAGGAGGACAAAAACAGAGTCCATGGCAAGCGTGTCCGAATCAGTGAATTTGCAGATACATTCGTCTCAATGATGGAGTGTCCGAGATCCCCCTGTATAAGGCCGCTGAAATAACGCAAAAAGGCACGCAGAATATTCTCATTTGGATCGTAATGGAGCATTTGCACCGCCACTTTATATGCTTCCTCAAATGTAATTCTCCGCTGCTGCTGAATGCCTATCGCATACTGATACACCGGATCGCCGGGAATCATACGAAGCAGAAAGAAAATCATGACCATCGTCAGCAACATCGTCACAATGGACATGGCAATTTTTGAAAGAATATAATGATGCTTCACAAAAAACGCCTGAACCACCCTCAACAACTTGGCAAATGGCGTTTTCTCTTCAAAAGTCTCTGAATTTCCCATAAAGCCTCCATTCTCAACTGCCTATCTAAAAACAGCTCTCCGGCCGCCTACATCAGCCGGGATAACGTTTTTGCATTATCCCGGCTAATGCCAGGCGAATCGGATTATACGCGATTCATTAGGCTGCAGGCCGCGTCCATTTACGGAACATTCGGCTGATAGTAACCATTAATAAATTTATAGCTCCAGGAATACCAGAGGTTCGCGCTGGCGGCATCCACAATATTCTCATCATCCGACGTCGGAACAAAGGCGACGTTCCTGTCAACGCTCCAATACTCTTTCAGCGGTACGCCGGAGACATGCGCCACGTTATAGGTTGCTCTGGAAACGGTCTGATACATCGTAACGCCCAGGCATAACTTGGACAAACCTGTATTGAATACATCTGCCATGTAAGTTACTTCGTCCTGATCCATCATAAAGAACTTTTTGTAATAATCGATGAACGCATATTTTGCAGTGTCTCCATCCAGACCGTCAAACTCCAGTTTCAGTTTCCCTCTCTTCTGCTCATCCTCATAATCATTCGGATAACGATCCAAATGTGCAAATTTTGAATACTCGAATTCAAAATGGTCATAGGAATTGCCCGGATAGTTAAAGGAACCATTCAGTCCGCACCATCTTACCATAAGGTCATAAGGCGAATCTTCCTGCAGGGACAGCGCGTCGAAATTATCGGAACGCAGGAAATTGCATTTAATTCCAAATGCGTTCAGCTGCGCCGCAGAGGCCTCTCCGATTAAACCGGTTGACATCTCGTTGGAAGCCCCCAGGTTCAACTCTACCAGCTGTCCATCCCGATACCAGAAACCGTCATCGCGCTTTTCCCAACCTGCCTCTGTCAACAGCTGAGCCGCCTTATCCGGATCATGGGAATATACAGTGAGTTCATTAAAATGCTTTTCTGACATCTGGCGTCTCGCCTCCTGCGGCGGCATACCCATAGGAGAATAGTATACTACCGGCTCATACAGCTGTCCTGCTGCCACCGCTACTGCCTCTCTGTCAAAGATATAATTGAATGCCTGACGCACCTTCAGATCCGAGAAAACGGATTTCTCAAAATTGAAAATGAGTCCAAGGGCTCCCGCATCCGGGAATTTCAGGTTTACCAGATCCTCATTCTGCGCAAGGATCTGCTTCAAAGTATCTTCAGGAATCGCTCCGTCTACATAATCCAGCGTTCCATCCGCCAGCATCTGATAGGTCTGGTCGTTATCCTTCGGCGCATACAGTTTGATCTTATCAAAGCCGATGTTCGCCGCGTTCCAATAGTACTCGTTCTTCGTCAGCAGAATCTGCGTCGCGGAGAATGTCTCAAGCTTGAACGGACCTGTAGCTATGTACCAGCTTGGATTATACTCATTAAAATTCTTTCTGACAGTTGTCAGTTCTTCGCCAAGTTCCGCAGATAAGATACGGCCAAAATTGCCGATTATGTTTTCATCCGTATTCACTTCGCAGCCCATAAAGATATCATATGCCGCATCTACAAACTGGGCAAATTCATCGTATTTCACAGTGCCGCTTCTGTCATTGCTCAACAGAAAATCTTTAATTTTATCCGTTGCCGGCGTCGCCAAAGGATTCCAAATGAATTCGATGGTCTTATCATCGACAACCTTGATTCCGGCCAGATACTGCGGAAGAATTGTCGGAACCAGATAATAATAGGCCCATACGTCTTTTGCAATAAAATCTTCTCCATTTTGCCATTTCGCCTCCGGCCTGATCTTGCCTGTAGACACGGCTACCTCTGTGATACCCTTCTCCGCATAATAATCGTAGAGATCCTCGCCAATCACATCCTTATAGTCTTCCAGCTTTCCGGTAGAGTGCGTGGGAAGCTCCTGCGCCAGCTGGCAATATACTTCATCTGTGGTACGCACATTATTCCAAAGCCCTTCTACTACGTATGTCGGAAAAGTATTGCAGGAAGTAGTACTATTATAATGATTAATCAACCCGCTGGCCGTCCAGGCTGCGATGGTCGCAAACGAATTATCCGTGTTTTTTCCTGCCGGTTCCGCCGCCTCGGCCTCTGCGGGCGCTGCGGTCTCTGCAGGCGCCGCCGTCGTATCCTTCTGCTCCTGCGCAGCCTGTGTTTCCTGCGCGGCCTGCGTCGTCTGCGCCGGCTGTGTTCCCTGGCCTCCTCCGGATCCGGAGCATGCGCACAGACCAAAAGCCATCGCCAGGCAAAGAACAGCCGCGATTACCGATCTCATTTTGTTTCTCATTTGCCGCTTCATTTTTCTTCTCCTTTCACTTTCCTATTCCCTTTTTTACATTTTTTCTTGATACATTTTCTTAACAGCGCTGTTGATACAACAAACACCGTCAGCATCATGCCGATCGAAAGCAGAGTGATCGTTTGCTCCGCACTCCCTGCTTCAACCACAAAAAGCATCAGTCCGTTCATTATAAGCAAAGCCAGCGCCGCTTTCGACACCATTCCACAGATACCTTCCATTTTTCCGTACCTGCCTTCCCTTCCCCGCCGCGGCACACCGCGGCTTATTCATCCATATACCGGCACATTCCGCTTTCTAAAGCGTTCCCATCGTTTCTCAGATCACTTCCAGACTGTCCTTATCCGGAAGCGCAGGGAATTTCTTCGTCGGCAGCGTCTGATACCAGAACGCCACAGAAGCCAGATCATCCTGCAGCGGCAGATATCTCCCGCCTTCTCTCCAGCCCAGCGCCTGAATCGTCACGCGCAGATTTTTCGAAAAATGCACCGGATCCGTAATATGCCACCGGTACAGTCCGAACCTTGTCTGACTCCGGTATGCCCCGTCCGGCTTAAATACATGCATCCCGCTGTAGGGGGTAGAATATGTTGCATAGCGGTTTAAATCCGCCGGATCCCTGAAATCGAAGGAACCGCCAAAGTAATCCTCCGTTCCCGTGCCGCAGATGGTCGGATAATCATCGTCATCATCGATATAAAACTTGATCTCACCTTCCCCCCACCAGCCGCTGCTATGAACCCCCCAGGCCATGTAAGTGCCGACATACTGTCCCTTTCCTTCAATTCCGTCCACAATCGTGTATACTTCTTTGTAAGGAAGCGGGTTGACCCGCCTGAACTGTGCGTGGAAATAAGCGATCTCATCAGGAAGTTCCCTCAGCTCATAATTGATCTGATAATATATCGTTACCCGTTCCTCTGAGATATTTTCCAGCGTAATGCGGCAGCCCTTTTTAAACGGCATACGCCAGTAGCAATTAAAACCGCTTCCCGGGTTGATACACACAGCCAGAGAATTAATCTGTGAAAACTCATTCCAGCCCATACAGAAGAAGTCTCCCAAAGGACATTCCACAGACGGCTGATCCGAACCGTCCCAGTAAAAGCGGAGGATCGCGCTGCGCCATCTCCAGTTTTTCGAAATCGTAACCCAGATCTGGTTGATTACACCGCTGCCGTCGATATGCGCCAGTTCCACCGTACTTTTCGGTTCAATAAAAATGTACGGATTGATCTTCCAGCCGGTTCCCAAATCTCTTGCCGCTCTCGCGCAGGTGCCTTCCTCAAGCGGACACATTCCTCCCTTTCCAGGCTCTCCTGTCGGATTCTCAGGACTGATTGAGCGCGTCAGTGTATCGGTAACCTGAAATAACTGATCCAGCATATCCAACTCCTTTCTCAAAATTTTTGAAACATTCACAAATCATATTTCACCACATCCATCTTTACGCTTCCTTCCGAGCAAAACTCGATTCCGTCTGCGCTCTGATCCGTATACATCGTCAGCGATAATACCTTCTCACCGTCGTTCACAAAGATCTCCATGCTAAAACGGTCAAGAATGATCCGAAGCTTCAAACGACCGTCTGCGCCGTCGACCGCCGCGCGCCTCTGGTGAACCACGGTTTTCCGCGATCCGGAGAATTTCCGATCAATTTTGATCTCATTCTCTCCGGGCCGGAAACATACTTCTGTCCGATAGCGATGATCAGCCGCTACATATACGGCAAATTTTTTGTAGATATCGTCCGTATTCCCGGGGCGAAGCGTCAGCTCCATATCAACCATGCGGCCGCTCACGCTCTTTAACACTGTCTTTTGCCCGACATCCACGTTCTCATATTCAACCTTTCCATGCCGCAGCTCTTCGAGTTCCCTGATCGGTCTCTGATACAACCTCCCTTCTTTGATAAATAATTCGCGCGGCAGGCTCATCTGCCCAAACCATGGGCGGTTCCCTTCGCGAATGTGACACGTATTCCAATTCTGCATCCATCCAATCATCACGCGGCGTCCATCCGGCGTCAGCGTCGTCTGCATCGCGTAAAAATCAATCCCATAATCCACAGACTGGTGATGCTTTTCCGTAAAGGTGTCCGTCTTTTCCTCATAATCGCCGATCAGGCAAATCGTTCCGTTCCCATTGTGATATTCCAAGCCCTCCGGAAGCATCTCCTCCGGACTGGTTAGGAGAACACCATGCCCGTCGAGTACAAAGAAATCAGGGCACTCCCACATTTTCCCAAGGCGGTTATGATTTGCTGTCAGGACTTTTTTATAGTCCCAATGAAATCCGTCTTCGCTGACAAACAAAAGTATCTGTCCGCTATCGTCAGGGCCGCGGTTGCCAATCACGCAGCGATAAACGCCGTCCGACCCCCGCCAGATCTTCGGATCACGAAAATCGATCCTACTGAAGCCCTCCGGAAGAATATCTCCTGTAATAACGGGGTTTCCCTCATACTTTTCGTATTCCTCGCCGTCGCCCGCCGCAAGACACTGTACCTGCCGCAGCAGAACTTCGCCCCCGCTTCCGCGTTCCGCCCTCACACCTGTGTACATCAGAAGGTGCCTTCCATCAGGCAGACTGAGCGCGCTCCCTGAAAAACAACCGTCCTGATCATACGCCGTATCCGGCGCCAGAGCAGCCGGCAGATACTCCCAATGCAGCAGATCACTGCTCACCGCGTGTCCCCAGTATTTGGGGCCGCCCAGAGGAGAAAACGGATAGTACTGATAGAACAAATGATAATGCCCGTCGTAAAAGGAAAAACCATTCGGGTCATTCGTCCATCCCACATAGGGAGACAGATGAAATGCCGGCCGTTCTTCTTCCTTCACCAAGCTGCCGTGTACCTCTTCATATCTGCGGGCGTCTCGTAGTATCCTGCTTGTCATTCTTGTCCCCTTTCCTTTTTCGCCGCATTCACATGCCGGCCGCCATGACTGATGCCGCTATTCCTTTTGATCCGTGAATACCAAAATTTCTGTAAAATCTATCTGCGTGTTCCGGGCATAAATGGCCAGGTTCCCTTCCGGCCAGTCGAACATTCTTGCGCTCATGGCAATTTTATCGTCCACATAGCATTCCAGTACGCTTCCCTCAACCATAATCAGCAGGGTATGCTTTCTCCCCGGTTCCATGGGACAGTACCGCTCTGTATCCGCCTGAATGTGGACAGTAAGTTCTTTCCTTGGTACTTGATCAAATGCCAGCCGGTTAAGCCGCGGCTCAAATTTCACTGCATAATACTGATCCGCATGCTCGTCCGCCCTTAACAGGATTCCAAAATCTCCCACTTCATCCGAAGTTGTGATATCCATCTCGATCCTGCAGTTTTCCGGCATTCGGCCCAACATTTTAAGTCCCATTCCGCCGTTACCGCCGATACGGTATCCACCTTCAATCACAGAAACCAGATTTACCGCCTGCCCGTCCTCGGTCGGAACCGGTATCCGGCAGCTCTCTCTGATCTCCCGCGGACACTTGACATATAAGGTTCCATCTTCCGCCTGTACCAGCTCGTGCGGAACAATCGTGCCTCCCCACTGCCATGGTTCGAAATCCTTCTCCTGATTGCGGATACAGTTCCATCCAAACAGGAAACGCCGCTCCCCATCTGACGCTGTTTTCGCCGCATAGAAGGCATGTCCGTCAAATGTATTCAACTTCGGCGTGATCCACGGACCGTCCGCGGAACGGGACATCCGGTAAGTCGTCGCAACCTTATCGGTAAACTCGCTGAAAATCAGATACCACCAGTCGCCCATCCGGAACAAATCAGGACATTCATGGGTAAAGTACGCATAGGGCGCGTAAAAAGGCTTCTTCTCCATCTCCCAGTGATACAAATCGTCCGATGTAAGGATGGCCGTAATGCCTTTGCCGGAAGCCGGCGCGCTGCATTTCATCCTCGCCGCCGCCAACATGCAGAATCGCTTCTTTTCGTCGTCATAATACACGAACGGATCCCGGAAATCGTGCATCTCCAGCCATTCCGGCGCTTCCAGCGCAAAACCGTCCTCTTTTTGCCAGTGGATCAGGTCACGGCTCTTAGCCAGCATGATTTTTTCTTCCGGAAGTCCCGCGGATCGTTTATGGGGATTATGTCCTGTATAGAATATGAAATACTCATTTTTATATTTGAAGCAGCTGCCTGTAAACACATACAGATCCTGGTCGTCCGCGCTCCCCCTGCACAGCACTTCCCCATGTTCTTCAAAATCTACCAGGTTCCCTGTCGTAATAAGATACCATGGACACCCTTCTCCATGCTGCGGTATGTCCCTGAAATCCTTAAGATAAAACAGATAAAATCTGCCATCCTCATAAAAAGGAATCACATCGCCGCATACCGCTTTTCCTTCTGCCCTGTAGTACACGCTGTTCCCTCCTTACCCGCCTATACATCGTGACGCTTATCCGCATAGTAGTCAGTCCGGGGAATCCACTGGAGGAAATTGGCAATCTCCAGATCCCAGTAACGCCATTCATGCCGATATCCGTCTACGGGATGCCAGACAAAATCTACGCCGAGCGCCTTCAACCGATTCACAAAATCAAGATTGCGCTCATAAAGGAAATCCTGCGTACCGCAGCAGATATAACCCTTCGGCAGCTTTCTCCCCTCCGCCACACGCGTCTTGGCTTCCTCATAAGGGTCTATCCCCTCGATACCGTTAATCATCCTGGATTCGCCGGCCTCTAAAACCCCGGCAGAAAACGCCCCGTAAGCACAGTACCGCTCAGGCGTTCGAAACGCGTGTACCAGAGTCCCGTAACCTCCCATCGACAAGCCGGCGATATAAGTATCCTTCGGAAGCTCAGAGACCGGAAACATGCTGGTAATAAATTCCGGAAGTTCATGACTGACAAAGTCAAAAAAGTTGTCGCCATAGGGCACATTGTTGTACGCCTTGTTCTGACTGTTCAGTGTCACAACGGCGATACGCTGCTCCTCCGCCAGCCTCTCTACGCTGGTATAACGCAGCCAGCATCTATAATCGTTCCCATGACCGTGAAGCAGGTAGAGTACAGGAAAGTTGGCTGGCGGCACATGAGTGTAGCTGGGTTCGCCCCTGTCGCACGATGAAAATGTGGGAATGGTTACACAAATATCCGCACCCGTATCCAATGAATATGAATAGAAATTGACCTCAAACTGTGCCATATTTACAATCCTCCCTTTCTGCAAACCATCTCAATGAACGCGCATAACTTGCCTTTTCTTTTGTCCCTCCTCCTATTTTTGGTAAAAATGTATAAGATTTTATTTCCAAAATATGTTATTGTGTTGCTAAAATGTATTTTATGCACATATTGTATCAACTTTTATGGAGATTTTCTCGATATTATTCTTTGTTTTTATGGACATTTTTTATTATTTTTGATATAATATTTCCGTGAAACCGTTTTGTATGGTCAATGTTTACTGGGGGGAGAGATTGAGCTTATGAAAGCGCTTCATGAAGTGCGAAATTATCCGACAGGATATATGGTTTGGGAAGATTGTTATGACAATATGGGCTTTCTGGCCCACTGGCACAGGGAGATTGAACTGATTTATGTGCGCGAGGGCAAGGCGAACATCAGCATCGAAAATACGGAACTGGCGGCACGGGCGGGGGATTTGATTGTAGTGGATACCGGAGATTTCCATTACAGCCCGACGCCGAAGCAGAAAAATCGTCTGGATTTCATTCTGTTTGATCCCAGCATCATTAGTCCCTATTATCATCATGCCCATTTCTTCAGTCCGCTGGTCACGGCGGATATGCTTAAGAAATATGGAATGACGAAGGCGACGCAGAAGCTGTTTGACCTGGTACATACGGAGCTGGAACGCGAAGATTCCTACTATCAGGAAATCGTCTCCGCGAGGCTTCGTGATTTCATGTACCGGCTCAGGCGACGCCATCAGGGACAGCCGGCGAAGGCCGACATCAGCCACAGGGCGGCCACGCTGCAGGATATCCAGCGCCTGCTGGTCTACATCGACCAGCATTACGATGAACCGATGACCCTGGCGGACGCCGCGGAAAAGATGAATTTGAGCCAGAATCATTTTTCACAGCTGTTTTCCAACGTGGTAGGGATCAACTTCCTCTCCTACCTCAATACTGTGCGGATCGAACACGCCGCCTATATGATTCAGAATTCCAAGATGAAAATCATCGACGTGGCGCTTGCCTGCGGATTTGAAAATATCCGTTCCTTCAACCGATGCTTTAAGCAGTACACGGGATACCCCCCCGAGAGTTCCTTGCGCTCCCGGAACAGGTTCGCCAGTCGTTCTCATTCTATAAGAGAAAGCTGGACAAGAAGGAATATGTTCAGGGCGTGTCCCCTCTGGTCATGCTGACCTCCACGGAGGATGAGGCGGAGAAATAAGAGTGTCACAGGAATGCCGTCAATAACTTAAAAGTTATTGACAAATGACCTTCTCTCGAATATAATAATCGCAGGGGGAAATGATATTTGCATAAAGGCCAACAAAAATGGGAACTCAGGCCTTTAAGAGACAGAATTTTTTTCGTTGCTTGGCATAACGGCAGTTATGTGCTCCTGCATAGTTTTAAGAAGAAAACACAAAAAACTCCCGCCAGGGAAATAGCTCAGGCGAAAAGAGAACTCGCCGATCTTATAGAAAGGGATATCCACTATGAATAAAAATGGCGCAATCGGACACAGTTGGGAAGAAGTACGTGATGAACTCTTCACACCGGAAGAAATAGCTGAAAGCGACTTGAGAGTGGCTATTATTGGTGAAATCATCAAGGCCAGAAAAGAAAAAGGTATAAGCCAAAAGAGACTTGGAGAATTAAGCGGAGTAAAACAACCAGTTATAGCCCGATTAGAAAAAGGAACTACAAATCCTCAAATTGATACGGTGATAAAAGTCCTGGCCCCACTGGGAAAGACACTTGCAGTGGTGCAGATCAATAACTAAAGGTGTGAAAAGATCCCAGGCCTTAGTCGGCTTGGGATTTTTACTGCAGGTAAAACATCAAAGGAAGGGACAGAAAATCATGAAAACCGTCGGAATCATCGCAGAATACAACCCATTCCACAACGGCCACGCCTATCAGATCCGCCGCGCGAAGGAACTGACCGGCGCGGACTGCTGCGTCGTGGCCATGAGCGGCGATTTCGTCCAGCGGGGCGCGCCCGCCGTCTTTGACAAATACACCCGCGCACGCATGGCGCTCTCGTCCGGCGCCGATCTGGTGCTTGAGATCCCGCCGCTTTTCGCCGCGGGGAGCGCCGAGGACTTCGCCGCCTGCGGCGTGGCGCTTCTGGACCGGCTGGGTGTGGTTGACGCGCTCTGCTTCGGAAGCGAATGCGGACAGATCGAACCGATGATGGATATCGCGAAAATCCTGTGCGAGGAACCGGAAGCGTACCGGAAAACACTGACCGATGGTCTGAAAAATGGATTGTCGTTCCCGCAGGCAAGGCAGAACGCGCTGGAGGCGTATCTGGCTGACGCCGATTGTTTCCCAAAGGAAAAGGACAGCGAAGCCGGTGACCTCTCCGCCCTGCTCTCCTCTCCGAACAACATTCTGGGAATCGAATACTGCAAAGCCCTCCTGCGGCGGGAAAGCCGGATGGAACCGGTGACGATCCTGCGGCGGGGAAGCGGCTATCACGATACACATTTTCAGGAGAAGCGATCCGCGCTCAGCACCGACTCCGCCGCTCCCGCCGAGCCTTTTTCCGACGCGCCTGCGTATCCGTCCGCGGCCGCTATCCGCGAGATTCTGAAAAAACGTTCCGGGCAGAACGACGGCGGCATCCGCCCTTATTTCACTGCGCTCTCCGAGAGCGTACCCGCGCCGGTGCTGACCCTGATCCGCGACGCATATCCGCTGACGCCGGAAGATTTCTCCGCGATTTTGGCCCAACAGCTCCTGGCCCTGCAGCTTGCGGACCGGCCGCTGACCGATTTCTACGATGTGCCGGAGAATCTGGCCGCGCGCATCGGCAAGCGGACGCTGGAATTCGCCGGTTTCTCCGACCGCTGTTCTGCGCTTAAAACCAAACAGTATACCTACACCCGCGTCAGCCGGGCGCTGACCCATATCATGCTGGGCATGACCGCGCAGGATGCCGGGGCCCGCAAGGCCCACGATTACATTTCCTATGTGCGCGTCCTCGGATTCCGCAGAGAGGGCAAACCGCTGCTGGCCGCCATACAGAAAGCGGCCCCGCTGCCCTTAATTACCAGGACAGCCGACGCCGCTTCGATCTTAGATGAAATTTCGCTGGCGGAATTCCGCCGCGATCTGTACTGCTCCCATATTTACCAGGCAGTCCTGGCTGCCAAAAGCGGCCGCAGGATCGCCAACGAATATACGACGGGGCTGAGAGAGTTCTTCTGAGCAGATTTACTGCTAAATAGCAGTCCACCAGCCTACGCCGTACATATCAATAACCGTAGGTTTTATTGACTATCTTATCACGTACTTCGTGCCTCTTCCCCTGCCTTCAATTTTCACAACACCTTTTTTACTCATTTCTTTCAACAACTGTGTTGTCTTTGATTTCCCAAATTCAACATAAGGAACGATTTCGCCGATGGATTTCAGCATCGTCTTGCTTAAAATCTTATATACTTTCCCTTCGTCTTCCGTTAAATTCAGGTTCTTCTCAAAAACCGGGAGCACAATCTTAATCGCATTTTCCGACACTTCAAAGTCCGGCTGTTTTACTCCCTCTTCATAGAGCTGCTTAATTCGTATAATTCCCGTACCGAATATTTCGACAAACCCCAGTCTATAAAATACATTTGCAAGATTTCTATTTCTTAGAACCGAAAGTTTCCCCGATAAATACTCATCTTCCGTTATTCCGGGCGGCAGCCCTCCCGGAGAAATAACTTCTATTCTGTCATCAAACATCGAAACTTTTATTTGGGACTCCACATCCCACACTCTATGAATCAGTGCGTTTGCAATCGCTTCTCTGAATGCAGCCTCCGGTATTCTTTCCACCTTTCTTCGATCGGCACCCTGTATTTCTTCGTATTGATAATAATCCCTGAATAACTCTAATGTTTTTTCATATACTGCCAAGATGGATCTATTGTCAAATGTTGCTCTCTTATGAATCACACTGATATTTTCACCGAACTTTACAATATCAATTCCCGGAAAATGATTTTTATCCGCCAAAATACCAGCCGCATTATTATATCCGCTGCTGCCGTTATATAAATTCAGCGTTTTCAGGGTATCCTGATTAAAGGTTTCAATCTGAATGCACTCCTTTAATTTTTGGCATAAAGTATCAAACGTCAGCTCTTGATCTTCACACGGCAATTCTTCAAATCGGATATTTTTTCCTTCCAAAATCAGTCTTGACAACTCCAGTGCGTCAACCTCTATGGTTGCAGTATCATTTCGTTTGTACGCTTTCGATTTATATAAATATGGCTTTTGAAGCCCGCTTTTTACAGTCAGTTTTATCGTTCTGTCATCATTCTGCAATTCCAGCGTGTAATCAGGCTGGGGAGTAATGCCGTCATTCACTCTATTTTCAATATCCAGACACGCTTGTTTTACATCCGGCAGGCCCTTGATATTCCCGTTATCATCAACGCCAAAAAAA
>CANRHU010000052.1 GCA_947630485.1 uncultured Lachnospiraceae bacterium | reverse complement strand
TAGCTCAGTTGGTAGAGCAGAGGACTGAAAATCCTCGTGTCACTGGTTCGATTCCGGTCCAAGGCATATCTTACTATAAAAACCTCGATTGATTGAGGTTTTTATAAGAATCAATTCATATGGGACGGGCGTGTAGCTCAGGTGGCAGAGCACTTGACTTTTAATCAAGTTGTCCGGGGTTCGAATCCCCGCACGCTCAGGATAAAAACTGTTGGGAGTTTTGTAAAATCAAAGCATCCGGCAGTTTTTTATATTACAAAATTAGATAGATTATTTGAAGCGAACGATGGAATCAAACTATTTGTAAATGTTACTTCCAAAAATATAAGAAAGATGATAAGATAGTACTTACGCGTGAAGCCAGGAGGATTCTTATGAGAGAGATGAAATTCGCCAGCCGCTATATCAAACGCTATATACCGCAGTATGTGATAGGTATCATAGCGCTGCTGTTGGTTGATTTGCTGAATGTCTATATACCGCGGTTCACGGGCCAGATCACAGATGGTTTGGAAACCCATACGATTACAATGCCGGAGATATGGATGCTGATCGGCAAAATTCTGCTGTTCGGCGTATTAATTGCGCTGGGCAGATTTTGCTGGAGATATTTTATCCTGGGACCGGCCCGGTCTATAGAGAGAGAACTGAGGGATGACATGTTTGGCCATTTGGAAACATTGTCAATGCGCTATTATAATGAAAATAAAACAGGCGATCTGATGGCTCATTTTACCAATGATCTGCAGTCAATCCGAATGTTTCTGGGATTTACGATCATCACAGCATTTGATGCGACAGTAATGCTTGTGTTGGTGTTGGCCCAGATGATATTGTATGTAGATTTTAAGCTGACTGTGGTGGCTGTGATTCCGTTGCTTCTGATTATGTTCGGGGACGTGTATTATGGTAAACTGATGCATCGGAAGTTTCTGGAGAAACAGCAGGCGTTTTCGGATCTGACGGATCAGGTTCAGGAAGCGGTTTCCGGAATCCGTGTGATTAAGGCGTTTGTGCAGGAACGGAAAGAACTGGCGGCATTTGCCCGTATGAACCTGTATAACCAGGAGAAGAATCTGGGAGTTGTGCGCCTGCAGGCTTTGTTTATTCCATTATTGGAACTGGTCATCGGTGCAAGTGGACTTTTGACGCTTCTTTATGGCGGTTATCTGGCGATTGCCGGCGAGATCACTCTCGGACAGTTCGTGGCCTTTAATCAGTACATATCAATGCTGATTTGGCCTATGTTCGCGGCCGGCGACTGTATTACCTATATTTCTCAGGGTTTGGCGTCCATGAAGCGGATTATGGTGATTTTTAATGAGAAACCAGATATCGTGGATGGGCCGGATGTAGATCGTTCGATTGAAAATCTCAAAGGAATGATCGATATTGAGGGACTGACCTTTGCTTATCCGGGACAGAAAGGGACAGAGATTCTTCATGATATTAACCTTCATGTGAAGGCTGGAGAGACACTGGCCATCATCGGAAGGACGGGCAGCGGTAAGAGTACGCTGGCGAATCTTTTACTGCGTCTTTATGATACAGCTCCAGACATGATTCGCATCGACGGACATCCGCTGGCAGAGATTCCTCTGGCGGTATTGCGGGAGAACATTGCTTTCGTGCCGCAGGATAATTTCCTGTTTTCTGACACGTTGGAGAACAATATTTCTTTTGGCATCCGGGATAAAAGCCGAGAGGATATTCATAAAGCAGTCGTACAGGCGGCAAAGGAAGCCTGCATTCATGACAATATTATGGAATTTCCGGAAGCTTATCAGACTGTTGTCGGTGAGCGGGGCGTGACTATCTCCGGAGGACAGAAGCAGCGCAGTTCGATTGCGAGAGCGCTTCTTAAGGACGCGCCGATTCTGATCATGGATGATGCGCTCTCCGCAGTGGATACGGATACGGAGGAACAGATTCTTCACAATCTCCGCATCAATCGGGCAGGAAGGACGACGCTGATCATCGCGCATCGGATTTCGACGATTCAGAATGCGGATCATATTCTGGTACTGGATGACGGCCGCAGGGCAGAGTATGGCACGCATGAAGAACTGATGGAATTAAACGGCATCTATCGCAGCATCTACGATAAGCAGCAGCTTGAGAAGCAGCTGCAGGAGGAAGGGGGCGAAATTCGATGAGAGAAAATTCCAAGAAAAAGCGCACCCAGGCGGCAAACGTTCATGTCACAGAAGATGTTCGCTATGAAGGAAACGCACTTCTGCGGATGCTTTCTTATGTGAAACCTTACAAGACCGCAATGACTGTCAGTATGCTGTTAGTGCTGGTCATCACGGCGCTGGAATTGTATAAGCCGATTCTGATTGGCAATGCGATCGACTTGTATATTACCGGAGATTTCGCATCTGGAGAGATGGTCAGTGAACGTTTCCGGGGTGTATTAATTGCGGCTGTTCAGTATATGGGCGTTCTTCTGGCGCTCTTTGTCTGCAATCGGGTTCAATACCTGATGCTGCAGACTACGGGACAAAAAATCATCTATGAAATGCGAAATCAGGTATTCGAGCATATCGAGAGTTTGTCCATGCGGTTTTTCGATCTGACGCCGGTTGGCAAGATCGTTACCCGCGCCACAAACGACGTGGAATCGGTTAATGAGCTCTATTCCAATATCCTGGTGCGGTTGTTTAAAAATGTAGTTAAGATCATCGGTCTGGCTGCGATCATGCTGTATCTGGACTGGCGCATGGCGCTGTGTTCTTTCATCATGACGCCGGTGGTGACAATATTGACCGTTATTTTCCGGGATATCGCTCATAAGACCTTCCAGATGACAAGAACCAAAATTACGGCACTTAACACTTTCCTCTCGGAAAACATTTCCGGTATGAAAATTACCCAAATGTTCCACCGGGAGAAGGAAAAACATGAGGAATTCTGTGAGCGGAGCGAGGAGCTTTACCGGGTCAACTATCGGGAAATTATGGTTAATGCGATCTTTCGGCCGTCTATTTACATGGCCTCGATCATCGCCATGATTATTGTCATCGCTGCGGGAAGTATCGGTGTGTTCAACGGCGTTCTGACACTGGGAACCATGTATATTTTCATTCAATATATTCAGACGTTTTTTGAACCGATTCAGGAGCTGACGGATCAGCTGGCGACGCTGCAGTCAGCGATCGCCGCTGCAGAAAAGATCTTTACACTGCTGGATGAAAAGCCGTTGATTTCGGATCCGGAGAATCCGGTGGAACTTCCGGAGGTGAAAGGACAAATTGAATTTAAGAATGTCTGGTTTGCCTATAATGGAGAGGATTATGTTTTAAAGGATGTGAGCTTTAAGATCGAACCAGGACAGAAAGTGGCGTTTGTCGGGGCTACCGGTGCAGGTAAATCGTCGATTCTGAATTTGATCGGACGTTACTATGACATCCAGAAGGGCGAAATTCTAATTGACGGTGTGGATATTCGAAAAATGACCAGAGATCAGATCCGCAGTGCGATCGGTCAGGTGCAGCAGGATGTGTTCATTTTTACCGGAGATATCAAAAGCAATATACGGCTGCGCAATGAGGACATCAGCAATAAAGCTGTCCGTGAAGCATCCCGGCAGGTGAATGCCAGTAAATTTATTGAGAAGCTTCCGCACGGCTACGATGAACGTGTCAGTGAGAGAGGCTCTACATTCTCGGCAGGGCAGAGACAGCTTCTTTCGTTCGCGCGGACGCTTGCATTTGACCCGACAATCCTGATTCTGGATGAAGCGACAGCCAATATTGACACGGAGACAGAACAGTGGATTCAGGACGCGCTTAAGACACTGATGGCCGGACGGACTACGATTATGGTAGCCCACCGCCTGTCCACAATCCAACATGCGGACAATATTATCGTTATGCATCACGGCCGGATCCGTGAGAGCGGGACACATCAGGAATTGCTGGAAAAAGGCGGGATTTATAAGAAACTGTATGAGCTGCAAAAAAGCGAACAGGGCTGAGGCAGTTTAAATGTCTGCTGCCGATGGATCCAGATACCATCCAATGATACCGTCTTTTTTGACGATTTTGCCAATGGAAGTATCTTTGATTACGGATAATGAATCTCCGGTGTTCACTTCCAAAAGAGCGTCGGAATAATCGTCGCACTGGGGAGGCATGCCCGGGTGGAAAAAGAGGAGGGATTTGGGAGCGAGGAAGGTCTGGCCGGTGCTTATGAGGCGCAGTCTTACAAGATCATCCAATTCCTCCAGGATATCCACAGAACAGTTAAAATATCGGATGTGAATCGTGGCGGTCCGTGCCTGCTGCGGATGGTCGGCGGTAATTACAGGAAAATCATCATAAGATGCGAATTGTGCCTCACTCATATCTGCTGCGCTGCCAGGGAGAATCAGCGCGTTCAGTTGTGCGCCGGCCTTCAAGGCGCAGCCGCCGTCAAGGGCAATGATGTGTTTTTCGGCGTCGAAGATGGGACGCATACTGTCTATATCTTCGCGGTACAGAGTAACCGGCCAGTGCCCGGTTACTATATAGCGGGTAAAGCGGATATCTTTCAAAAGAAAGGCATCGCATTTGAGACATTCCATAGCGTCTGCGCTGCCGAGCCGGGCCAGGTCGTCTGTAGGGATACCGGCGTGTGCGAAAATAAAGCTGCCCGCAGTCAGGACTGTTGGAAGGTTCAGGAGCCATTCAATTTCCGGACGGTAATTGTCAAGCAGGCTTTGTTTCAGCGCTGCGGCATTGTCTGCTGAAACAGAGACCGGAGAAATTCCCAGTTCGTCCATCATATCGAGAAACAAACCGTGTTTCCAGACCGTCAGATCCTTTTGCAGAGTATGGAGGAAACGTTGATCGGCAGCGGAAGTTTGGGCGATCAGATCAGCCAGGCGGCTCTGTTCTACATTGCCCATGGAGACGCTGACATGAAAACCATCCCGGATCATCCTTCTGATAAAACGAACGGTTGCCAGACTTTCTGGCCCTTTTTCGATCATGTCGCCGATGATGATGAGAGTGTCCTGTGAAGAAAAATGGATTTTTGCGAGCAGCCCTTTCAGATAGTGGACATATCCATGAATATCACTGACCGCGATCAGACGGCCGTTTACGGGCGGTGCGGGAATTTCCCGGATAATCGTTTTCATGATCGGCTCCTTTTCAGCATAGCATATGTAGAATCGATGGCAAAATAAGGATCCTATTTGATATAAATCAATACTTCAGCAATAAATTTCTCAAGAATTACCAGCTGTGAAGGGGAAAGCGTGCGGATTTGCTGGTTAATCTGTGCGATCTGCGCAGATGTGTCCGGCACTAGGATATTCTCAACAGGAATAATATTTTCAATTCCCACATGGAGCACCTGGCATAAGCGGATGATTTTTTCAATCGTAAAATTCCGCTCTCCGCGTTCCAATTGGGAATAGTATTGTGTATCCAGTTCCAACAGATTCGAAAGTTCTTCCTGGGTCATGTTGTTGAGCAGCCGGTATTTCTTGATATTTTGTGAAATATTATCTGATATTTTACCGTTCATGAAGAACTCTCCTTTCTGCTGTATTTGCCGGTTATTACCAGAATAAGGCAAAATGAATGAATAATTAAGATAAGATATGCCATATATACTATTGCAAAATGCTATAGTTATATGTTATAATTCGAGTGCCAGTTTCTGGAGGAAGATTGTGAAAGAAGATTGTGAAAGAAGTAACATTTCGTCTTGCGCTCTTCCGACAGAAATGATAGTATAAAGGATACTGAGGAAACGATGTATGGCAATGTAAGACCGTAACATGAAAAAGAAGGAGAAAGCAAAATGAAAAAGTTATGGCAGAAAAAAACAATGCTCCTGCTTAGCATGCTGTTGCTGTTTTCTTTGAGCGGTAAAGGAATACTGGCAGCTGCGGAACCGTCCGGGAATACGGAGCCGGCTGCGGAAGCAGAGAGAACAGCCGTGTTTTCGACCATAAGGGTGGGAACATCTTCTGAACCGGAGAGTGAGGCCAGGACGGTTTATCTGGAAGCGAATGGTGGAAGCGTAGATACGGAATTCGTAGAGCTGAAAAGTGACGGCACGTTGCCGACACTGCCTACGCCTGTCCGGGAAGGATGGACTTTTGACGGATGGTATACAGAGAAAGTGAATGAAGCGTATATCAGCGGCGGTGATGAAACAAGCATCGGAAGTCCGGCAGTCGGTTTAGCAACAGAAGGAGAAGTGATAGCGAAAATCCGGGAAGAACTGCGCGAGGCCGGCATGGATCCTGAAGCGGTCAGTAGGATGACTGATAGCGAGCTCAAAGGAAAGAAGCATACTTGGGTGGTTTTGACGAATGGCCAGAGGGTGACAAGCGGCAATAAGCTGTCGGATGAAGTGGAAACCCTTTATGCGAGGTATACGCCGAAAACGTATACTATCAAATTCCACTCCAACGGTTGGAAAGGCAGTACCAGCGCTTTTAATGTGATCCGTCAGTACGGAGCCGTATGCTCTTCCTATAATCTGAATTCGCGGGAACCGTGGACGGGACATACGCTTGAAGGGTGGAGCCGTGAACCGAATGGAGAAATTGTAATACCGGAAGCGGAGAGCGGTGAAACCGTTTACCGGGTCGGCGAAGGGCCGCTTTGGCTTCCGGAGAGCGGGACAGAGATCCATCTTTATGCAGTGGGAACGATCCCGAAGGTGGAGAGCGTTTCCGTGTATAAATGGGGTCGTTTGTACCATTATCCGGATCACTGGCAGATAGACGTAAGGTACACATTATATCCATCATCAGAGAAGGATACAAAGGTTACCTGGAGTGTGGACAGGACGGATATTGCTTCAATTTCTCCGTCCAGCATGGAATCGTACCAGGCTACGCTGAGTGTTTGGAATCCGGCCGCTATTACGGATGCGATTAATATTACAGTTACGGTAACCTCTGAAAATGGAGTATCCGGATCGGCTGCGATCCCGATCGGGCATAGCTGGTATGAGAGCTATTCCTATAAGCCGAATTGCCAGCATACGGGATATGTTGTTTATAAGTGCAATGACTGCAACCGTACATGGCAGAAGAATCTGGAAAAGACCGAGCATACATTTACGCACTCACATATAGCCGCAACCTGTACAACCGGAGGATATGATGAGAATGTCTGCAGCGTCTGTGGTCTGAAGCAGATAACCAATCAAGTACCGGCAGCTGGACATAATTGGGGTGCAGAGCAGATCGTAACCGGATGCGGCGGTGAGGTTGTGACGAAGACTTGTCAGACCTGCGGATTTGTGGAGAGCAACATAGATGAGAACAATGCAAATCATCAGTGGGAGACGACGCCTACGATCGATAAAAAACCAACATGCGGTCAGGCAGGAAGTCAGTCCTATCATTGCGCAGTATGCGGTCTTCAGAAAGGCAGTGAAAGTATTCCGGCCGATCCCAGCCTTCATCGGTGGGCCGGCTGGGTGGAGACGACAAAAGCGGCAATCGGAGTAATGGGTGTGAAAGAACGTTATTGTCTGACCTGCAAAGTGAAAGAAACGCAGGATATTCCTGCACTTTTGCCGGCGCCGTCGTCTGTTCCGGATGCAGACACTTCTCAAACAGCTCCAAATCCAGACAGCAATAATTCCGAAAGCAGCAGCACCGGGAGTACGGATTCCGGAAACAGCGGGTCTGGAAACAGTGGGTCTGGAAGCAGCGGGTCTGGAAACAGTGGGTCTGGAAACAGCGACTCTGGAAGTAGCGGCTCCGGAAACAGTGGGTCCGGAAGCTATAATGAGGACAGCAGCTCCGGGAATACTTCATTAAACAACGGAAACGCTGCGGCAGCTCAGTCAGCGCCGGAACCGACGCCGCTCCCCATTGTACCTACAATGGCGCAGCGCGCGGCTATGCCGGAATATGTGGAAGTTGGAAACTGGGATAAGGCGGCAGACGGCACCTGGTCGTTTAAGGACGGCGCTGGTCAGGTATATACGGATCGATGGGCGGCAATTTACAATCCTTATGCGGCCGCGGCAGCGGAAGACGCTTACGGCTGGTTCCGGTTTGACGCTACAGGACATATGATTACCGGCTGGTATACGGATCCGGCGACGGGCTATGTTTTCTACATGAATCCGTTGTCTGACGGCACGCAGGGTAAAATGATGACGGGCTGGGTTACGATCGACGGGAAGGAATACTATTTTAACCCGGTTTCTGACGGAAATAAAGGACGTATGTATCGGAACGAGGTGACTCCGGACGGTCATTTTGTAGGCCCGGACGGTGCGAAAATCTGGTAAAAGAAAGCGGCAGAAGCATAGTTTGACAAGGATAATTTCAGGGCGGAAATTCTAAGTTTTCCGCCCTGATTTTGTCTGTCGGGCAGTGTTTGTTTGGCGGCTGTCAAAACAAAACGGGAAGTCCGAGCCGCGCTTTCTTGCATAAAGGACTGTCGCGCGGGCGTCTTTTGTACTATAATAAAGAAGAAAGCATTGACTTTACAGCAAAAAAGCGGTAAAAGTAAGAAGGAAAAATGTCGAAATGAAAAGGTGAATCATATGTATCAAATGGATTTTAACAAACCAGGGTATGTACATTTTATTGGGATCGGCGGTATTAGTATGAGCGGATTGGCGGAGATCCTGATTGATAAAGGGTTTAAGGTTTCCGGTTCGGATACGCATCCGTCTGAGTTGACAGAGAGGCTTGTGCATAAGGGGGCGGAAGTCTTCTACGGACAAAAGGCGGAGAATATCGTTGACGGGGTTGACGTGGTTGTTTATACCGCGGCGATTCATCCGGATAGTCCGGAATTTGCAGAGGCGCAGGCAAAGGGAGTGCCGATACTGACCAGGGCAGAACTTCTTGGGCAGATGATGAGAAATTATCATTATGCTGTCGGTATCGCGGGTACTCACGGCAAGACGACGACGACCTCCATGGTATCGGAAATCCTTATGGCGGCCGATGCTGATCCGACCGTATCGCTGGGAGGAATCCTTCGTTCGATCGGCGGCAATATCCGTGAAGGCGGCTCGGAGGTATTTGTGGCGGAAGCCTGCGAATATACGAACAGCTTTCTGTCTCTTTTCCCGAATATGGAGATTATTTTGAATATCGAGGAGGATCATCTGGATTTCTTTAAAGATATTGATGATATCCGAAATTCTTTTCGGCGGTTTGCGCAGATTGTGCCTGCAGACGGTGTGGTGGTGATCAATGCGGACATTGACCGCGTGGGGGAAATTACGGATGGTCTTGCCTGTAAGGTAATCACGTATGGACGGGCAGCAGACGCTTGTTTCAGGGCTGAGAATATTGTCTATGATGAAATGGGCAGGGCCAGTTTTGATGCGGTATGGAATGAGGAAAGCAGCGGCGCGCAGACACGCTGCAGGATATCCCTGGGCGTGCCGGGCGAACATAATGTTTATAATGCGCTGGCGGCCGCTGCCCTGTGCCGTGCGCTTTCTGTTGCCCCGGAAATCATTCAGAAAGGTCTGGCTCATTTTACGGGAACCGACCGCCGTTTTGAGAAAAAAGGAGTCGTATGCGGACTTACGATTATTGATGATTATGCGCATCATCCCAGGGAGATTGAGATGACGCTCGCTGCGGCAAAGCGCTATCCGCACCGAAAGCTTTGGTGCGTTTTTCAGCCCCATACCTATTCGAGGACGAAGGCGTTTCTGGATGCGTTTGCCCAGGCTTTGTCAGCGGCGGATGAGGTAATACTTGCCGATATCTATGCGGCCAGGGAAACGGATACACTGGGCGTCAGTTCCCGGGATATCGCAGAGCGGATTGAAGCGCTGGGGACAAAAGCCCATTATCTCGGTTCTTTCGACGCGATTGAAAAATTTATTTTAGAAAATTGTGTTAACGGGGATTTGTTGATAACTATGGGGGCCGGAGATATCGTAAAAGTAGGGGAAGAGCTGCTTGGCATCTAGTTTATCCACATTATCCACATGGTTTTCAACAAGATAAAGAGGAAAACCATGTGGATTTTTTGATTGACATAATCCGATTATCCACAGATGCGCAAAACTCGTAGTTATCAGTGTTTCTGCAGAAAACGACAAATTTTTTAAATTTATGTATACTATCTGTCCACATAATCCACATTATCCACAACCCGGGAAGTGGGAAAAGCGCCCCTATTTTCTTTTTAAAAGACATGTGATATGATAAGAAAGAGAGAATGATGGGGTGAGTGGAACCGATGAGAAGTAGTCTGAAAGTGAATGCCACGTTGGTGGCGGATGAGTTTATCGATCAATATATGCCCGCGGCAAACGGGGAATATGTAAAGGTATATCTTTATCTGCTGCGCCATAAGGAGAGGCAGGTAACCGTGCTTGAATTGGCAGATGCATTGAATCGTACAGAATCTGATATCCAGCGGGCTCTGACCTATTGGGAACGTCTTGGCGTGCTTTTGCCGGAATCTGGGACGGAGGAGCAGCTGCAGGCAGCGGAAGCGATATCTGTATCTGCGGAGAAAGACAGCCAGAAAACAGCGGAGACGGCCGGTGCGGACATGGCAGCGGTCAGTGCGGCTGCGGCAGAGACTGCCGCGGAATCGGCGGATCCTGCACAGCAGCAGGAGCGGGGACTGACATCGGAGCCGATGTCGGCCAAGAGTGCGGAGACTGTCGGGATTCCTTTCCAGAGGAAGGCCTATACGCCGGAGCAGGTCAGGAAGCTGTCGGAGGAGGAGGAATTTACTCAGCTGCTCTATGTAGCGCAAAAATATTTGAACAAAGTATTTACGCCCAGGGAGTGCGAGGTTTTCGCTTATCTGTATGACGGTCTGCGTCTTCCTGCAGAACTTTTGGAATATCTGGTGGAGTATTGCGTACAGGGGGGACATGGAAGCATTCGTTATCTGGAGACCGTGGGGTTAAATTGGCACGAGAGGGGTATCCGCACAGTTGAACAGGCAAAACAGTATACGGTGTCCTATTCGAATGAGGCGTTTGCGGTAATGCGGGCATTTGGGCTGAGCGATCGGCGCCCGGGGAGCTCCGAGATGGAGATGATCCAACGGTGGTTCCGTGAGTGGGGTTTTTCGAAAGAACTGATACTGGAGGCCTGTGCCAGAACGCTGGCGGCTACGAATAAGCCGAGTTTTGCCTATGCGGATCGGATTCTCATGGAGTGGAAGAAGGCCGAGGTACATACGATGGAGGATGTGCGGAAGCTGGATGAGCAGAGAGAGAAAGCAAAGGCGGCTGAGTCGTCCGTTTCAGGAAAGGACGTACCAGGCAGGACGGGAAGCGCGACATCTGTTTTGGGGACGCCGCAGAACGCCAGAGGCGGGGCCGGACGGGGAACAGGCCGCACGGTTTCCCAGACGGCAGGAACCCGCAACCGATTTCTTAATTTTGAGCAGAGAGATACCGATTACGACGCGATTGTGCTGAAGCAGCTGAAAGAGCGTCTGGGGAAACAGTAAGGAGAGGTTATGCCATTAAGTAATTCGCAGTATCAGGCGATCATGAGAATCTATAACGAGAGGCAGTACGAGGACAAGCATGCCCTGGATCTGCGCCGTGCGGAGATCTACAGAAAGCTTCCGCAGGTGAAGGAGCTGGAGGATGAGATTGCGTCCTGCGCGGCAAACCGGGCCCGCTGTCTGCTGAATGGCGATGAGAAGTCGGAAAAGGAGCTGAAAGCGGCGATCAGGGATCTGAGGCAGAGAAAGGCGGAGCTGATGCGCGCCCACGGCTATGAGCCGGGGGATCTGGAGATGCAGTATCATTGTCCGGACTGCCAGGATACCGGATATGTGGATGGAAAGAAATGCCGCTGTTTTTTAAAGGAACAGACCAGACTGTTGTATGCGCAGTCTAACATCGAGGAAATCTTGAAAAAAGAGAATTTTTCGGCTTTCTCCTTTGACGTCTATGACGGCAGAAAAGTGATTCCTGAGCTGGAGATGACAGTGGCGGAATATATGAGAACCGTCTACAGCTGGTGCCAGGAATATATTAAGAATTTTGCCGAACAGAGAGGGAGCCTGCTGTTTACAGGAGGTACAGGCGTAGGGAAGACCTTTTTGACAAACTGTATTGCCCGGGAACTGATCGATCAGGGTCAGTCGGTAATTTATTTGTCCGCGAATGATCTCGTTGATGTGTTTTCAAGCAATAAGTTCCGCACAGACTCGGAGGAGGAACTTCGGGATATGTATCAATATATCCTGGATTGCGATCTGCTGATTATTGATGATCTGGGGACAGAGCTTAATAATTCCTTCGTATCGTCGCAGCTTTTTTACTGTATCAATGAACGGCTTGTGCGAAAGAAGGGAACGATTATTTCCACAAATTTGTCGGTGTCTATGCTGCGGGATATTTATTCGGACCGCGTATCGTCCCGAATCACCAGCGGCTACACGATTATACCTCTTTATGGCGAGGATTTGCGCGCAAGATGACGGGACAGCCGCCTGAGCCGTCGCTGGAAAAATTGGTTCAAAAGAATCCATACAAATACCGGCAGGCATCTTGACGAAATGCCCGCAGAATGGTATAAAGATTACGTCGCACCTGTTGTACTGCTTAATTTGGAGGAAAACATGATATACGAAGAGAAGACCATTGAAACGATTCCGGTGGGGCCGCTGGGACTGGTTCCGCTTCGCAGTATCAGGAGTCTGGGAGATAAGGTTAACGATTATCTGGTAACCTGGAGACACGAGCGTGAGAGCGAGCATAAGTCTACGATTGCTTTTGCGGGGTATCAGAGGGATTCTTATATTATTGAGAGCAGGACGCCCCGTTTTGGTACTGGTGAAGGCAAGGGAACGATTGAGGAATCCGTTCGCGGCGATGATTTGTATATCATGGTGGATGTCTGTAATTACAGTCTGACTTATTCGCTGTGCGGGCAGACGAATCATATGTCCCCGGACGATCATTTTCAGGATTTAAAGCGTGTGATAGCGGCGGCAGCAGGCAAGGCCCGCAGAATCAATGTGATTATGCCGTTCCTGTATGAGGGCAGGCAGCATAAGCGTTCCGGACGGGAATCCCTGGACTGTGCGCAGGCGCTGCAGGAGCTGGCCAATATGGGTGTGGAGAATATCATTACTTTTGATGCGCACGATCCTCGGGTGCAGAATGCGATTCCCGGGATTGGCTTTGAGACGGTACAGCCCATCTACCAGTTCATCAAATATCTGTTGAAGGTGGAGACGGATCTGCAGATTGACAGCGACCATATGATGGTCATAAGCCCGGATGAGGGAGGTATGACCAGAGCGGTATATTTTGCCAATGTTCTTGGATTGGATATGGGAATGTTCTATAAACGCCGTGATTATACGCGCATCGTGAACGGACGGAATCCAATCGTGGCGCATGAGTTTTTGGGGTCTGACGTGGAAAATAAGGACGTGCTGATCATCGACGACATGATCTCGTCGGGCGAGAGCATGTTGGATGTGGCGAAGGAATTGAAGCGGCGCAAGGCCAGAAAAGTATTTGTGTGCGCAACCTTCGGACTGTTCACCAACGGTTTGGCGCAGTTTGATAAATATTATGAAGACGGCCTGATTGACCGAATTCTGACGACGAATCTGGTGTATCAGACGCCGATGCTCTTATCGAAACCGTATTATATCAATGTGGACATGAGCAAGTACATTGCGCTCATTATCGATAATCTGAACCATGACGCATCTTTAAGCGAGCTGCTGAACCCGACAAAGCGGATTAATCGGCTGCTTACGACTTACCGTGAGAAGAACAAGGAAAAATAGGGCTTCGGCCGGAGAAGCGCTGTTGGGGCGGAAGCGGCGGTATGTCATACATTTGCCGACCGTGGAAGCGTAAAGATGAATTCTGTCCCGACTCCCTCAGTGCTGATAACGTCGATAGTTTCCCCATGGTTCTGAATAATTTCTTTTACAATGGACAGGCCCAGGCCTGTCCCTTTTTTATCTCTGCCGCGGGACAGATCTGTCTTGTAGAAGCGTTCCCATATCTTTTTCTGGCTGTCTCTGGGGATACCGATACCGGTGTCCTTCACGGAAACGAATACCTTCTCATATTTGATCGCGGTTTGGATATAGATGGTGGAATTCTGGTGGCTGAATTTGATGGCATTGTCAATTAAATTATAAAGTACCTGCTGGATTTCTCCCATGTCAGCATAGACCATGGTGGAATTCTCTGAGAAGGTCAGGTCCAGGATGATATTTTTGGCGTTGCAGGTGCCTTCAAAGCTGGCGGCCGTATCTTTGATAATTCGATTGATATCAAAATTTGTGCGCGACAAATGTCCTTTCAGATCCAGGGAGTTCAGCGTCAGAAGTCCCTGGGTCAGTTTGTTCAGGCGTTCGGTCTCGGAGATGACAAGACGCAGGTATTTATCCTGAAGCTCCGGCGGGATTGTGCCGTCTAAGATCGCCTCCAGATATCCCTTGATGGAAGTCAGAGGTGAGCGGAAATCATGGGAAATATTGGCGATAAAATTCTTCTGATATTCGTCGCCTTTTTCCAGCTTTTCAGACATATAGTTTAAGGTGTCCGCCAGATAGCCCATTTCATCCTGTGTGTGCAGCGTTACCCGATGGCTTAAGTTTCCTTCGGCATATTCCCTGGCGGCGGCGGTGATCTTCCGCAGCGGAAAATATACGATGATCGTGAAGACCAGAAGGATGATCAGCGACAGTCCAAAAATGATGCAGAAGGTTACATAGAGCGAGTTCAGCACCTGATCGCGGATTTGGATAATTTCTCTGATCGGCAGGTGAATCAGCACGTAACCGTGCGTGACATAGTTGCCGGTAATCGGCGCGCAGACGCTGAGAACCTCGCCATTAAAACTGTTATGGTAGTTGCCAAGGGCATAACCGCGGTTGCCGGTGAAGGTCGGATCGAAATCCTCAATTGTCATGGAAGTGCGGGCCCCATGTACACTGTCGTCCACCACGGTTCCGCGGGGATCCACGATCCAGATTTCAGTATGGAGATAGGCGGACACCGCTTCGATCAGCGAATGTGTGTAATCCTGGGTGGGCGCGGATCCCCGATAGATACTGGAGTAACGGGAGGCCAGCAGACTTGCCTCGTCATAAAGATTTTCGGCTCTGGTTGCCAGAAGAATCCGGTAGGTCCAATCGGAGGCCACCGTAGCGATAACGGTGAAGCTCAGAATACCGAATACCAGGTATCCCAGAATAAATTTATAGTAAAGGGAATGAAGCCGTCTCACCGTTTCACCTCGAATTTATAGCCGATGCCCCATACCGTGGTCAGGGCCCAGTTGTCGTTGTCTTTGATCTTTTCACGCATTCGCTTAATATGTACGTCTACCGTCCGCGTGCCGCCGATATATTCATAGCCCCAAATATGATCCAAAAGCTGCTCGCGGGTAAAGACCTGATTGGGGGAGGACGCCAGGAAATACAAAAGCTCCAGTTCTTTGGGCGGCATATCGATGGACTGGCCCTGATAAATGACGGAGTAGTTGGTCAGATTCACGATCAATCCTGGATATTCCACATAGTCGCCCTGCTGGTCGGTATTGGGCACGGGGGCGACAGAGGGGACGGCCTGGTAGCGGCGCAGGACCGCTTTGACCCTGGCCACCAGCTCCTTGGAATCGAAAGGCTTGATCATATAATCGTCCGCGCCGAGTTCCAGCCCCAGGACCTTGTCAAAGATCTCGCCTTTGGCGGAGAGCATGATGATCGGAACCTGGGAGGCGGCGCGCAGCTCACGGCAAACCTGATAGCCGTCAATTCCGGGAAGCATCAGATCCAGGAGCACGATATGAGGGTGAAAGCTGGGAAAAACCCGAAGGGCTTCCTCTCCATCCAGAACGATCTTTGTCTCGTAACACTCTTTTGTCAGATAGAGGGAAATGAGTTCCGCAATGTTGGCATCGTCGTCGACGATCAGGACTCTCTGCTTTTCAACCATGGATGAATCTCCTTTTTCTTAATTCTACTTGAAGATGACGATCGTTACGCCGGTATCGCCCTCTCCGTATTCGCCCAGGCGGAAATCCTGAATGTAGTTCAACCGTTTCAAGCGTTTGTGAACCGCGGCGCGCAGCGCCCCTGTACCGCGGCCATGGACGACCCGAACCTGGGGAAGATGAGCCAGATAGGCATCGTCCAGATATTTGTCGAGAAGGGGTATCGCTTCATCTGTAGTTTTGCCGATCAGGTTGATTTCCGGCGATATAGAAAGGGATTTGGACATCTTAATGCTGCCGCTGCCGGTATTATGGCTGTCCGTGCCGCCGCTCCGCTTCTCATTCCGTCCGCCTGTGCGGATTCTCGAAACGCCGCCTGCGCCGTCCGGCCCGGTGATCGTTGCTTCGTCAATCATTTCCAGGTCTTTGATATTTACCTGCGAACGGAGGATGCCCATCTGCACGAACAGGTCTCCCTTGGCATTGGGCAGGGTACTGACGGTGCCGGTCAGATTCAGGGACAGCACGCGGACAGCGTCGCCGACCCGGAGCGTTTTGGGCGAGATCGTTTTCTTTGGACCTTTGGTTTTGACAGCCAGCTTTTCGTCCACTTCGTTCATTCGGTCGCGCAGCTTGCTTCTCTCGGCCTCCAGTTCCTTGCTGACGCCGGAGGCGGAAGCCAGGCGGTTAATGTTCTTAATCGTCTGGTCAGCGGTTTCCTTGGCCTCCCGCAGGATGCGCTGTGCCTCCTCGTTTGCCTGGCGGAGGATCTTATTCCTGCGTTCGTCAAGACGCTCTTCTTTCTGGGACAAACGTTCCCGGAGCAGGGCGGTCTCCTGCTTGTAGGCTTCTGCCTCTGCCCGCTCTTTCTCAATGGTGACGCGGCTTTCTTCCAGATGGGCCAGCATGTCCTCGAAGGCTTCATCATTGGATTCCAGATGGGTGCGGGCGTCTTCAATGATGAAATCAGGCAGTCCCAGCTTTTGGGAGATAGCGAAAGCATTGCTTTTGCCGGGAATACCGATTAGCAGACGGTAGGTGGGCTTAAGGTCTTCTACACTGAATTCGCAGCAGGCGTTTTCTACGCCGGGCGTCGTCAGGGCATAGACCTTCAGCTCGCTGTAATGGGTGGTGGCCATGGTGCGGCATTTCATATTGTGCAGAAAGGTCAGAATCGAAATGGCCAGAGCCGCTCCTTCTGTCGGGTCAGTGCCGGCGCCAAGTTCGTCGAACAGGCACAGAGAATTGGAATCTGCCTTATCCAGGATCGAGACGATATTCGTCATATGGGAGGAGAAGGTACTCAGACTCTGTTCGATACTCTGTTCATCTCCGATATCTGCAAATACCTCCTCAAAGACGGCCAGCTCCGAGCCGTCAAAGGCCGGAATGTGGAGACCTGCCTGCCCCATCAGGGTGAACAGGCCGACCGTTTTTAGGGAGACTGTCTTGCCGCCAGTGTTGGGGCCTGTGACAATCAGAAGATCGAAATCCCGACCAAGATGGATGTTGATCGGTACTACCTTAGCCGGATCCAGCAGCGGGTGGCGTCCATCTTTAATATTCAGATAGCCGTTGGAATTGAAAATCGGTTCGCTGCCCTTATAATGACGGGACAAGGCCGCCTTGGCGAAAATGAAATCCAGCCGCGCCAGAATCTTTTGGTCTGAGCGGATTTCTTCTATGTGGGGAACGGTTTGATTGCTCAGTTCCGCCAAAACGGCTTCAATTTCCTTTTTTTCCTGAATCTCCAGTTCGCGCATCTGATTGTTCAGCTGAACGACGGCCATCGGCTCAATGAACACGGTGGAGCCGGTGGAGGACTGGTCGTGGATCATACCGGAAACCTGGGATTTATGTTCGGCTTTTACCGGCAGGCAGTAGCGGCCGTCACGCATTGTGATGACGGCGTCCTGAAGATAACTGCGGTTGGAGTTGAGAAGGGCGTTTAACTGATTATGAACCTTCTCAGAAATAGACCGCATGGAGCGCCGGACCCGGCGCAGGCCGGGACTGGCATCGTCACTTATTTCTTCTTCCGAAATAATGCAGCGCTTAATTTCTGCGTTAAGTGAGGAGAGCGGTTCCAGCATCCGGAACATATTTTCCAGAGAATCATCCGGAAGCTGGTCGTCTTCCTCATGGCAGCCGTAGGCCTTGGTGCGGGCCGCGACGGTCAGAATGGCGCTGATGGATAAAAGCTCGCTGACGGATAAGGAGCTTCCGATCTCCAGTCGCTTGAGAGATGCGCCGACATTCTTCAGACCGGTAAAAGATATGCTGCCTTTCAGGCGGACGCGGGTTAAAGCGTCGGAGGTTTCTGTCTGGGCCTGGGTAATCTCGTGGATGTCCGTAAAAGGAACGAGCGCCCGGCATTGGGCCTGGCCCAGAGGAGAATTGGCGTATTCTGTCAGCTGAGCGATGATTTTATCGTATTCGAGTGTTCGCAGTACTTTTTCATTCATAGAATTATAACCTTTTTGTTTATAAAATTCCGTCTATATAAGGATTCCGAAAATATTTGCCAGGATCCCAAAATAAAAAAGGCACAGGATAAGCGCGGCGAAAATAATAATGAGAATGGCGGCCGTCTTGGTCGGGTTGGATGAGCCGGCCGACCGATTGGGTGCGGCAGCCGGAACCGTCTTTCTGGGTTTGTTCGGAACTGCCGAGCCTGTATTTACGGTATAGCTGCCCTGCTTCTGCATGGGGGTATCGTGGTAGGTGCAGTCATGGGCGGTATCCGGGTGGCGTTCGTTCAGATAATAGTCAACATTAATCGTCAAAGGCTTTTTGATCCGCTTATGGCAGTGGCCGCAATAATTGCGCTTTGTCAGTTTCTGATCGCATATAGGACAGATTTGATATATCATAATAAATCCTCTCTGAAAATAGTTTCGCCTGCAGAAATATTGTATCGCAAATGATGAAGCGTTTCAAGTCCGGGAAGAAGAAATACATGGAAACCATAGAAAAAGCCATGAGCGCCGCGGCTGCATGGCTTCCTTTTTTGCGTTCAAGTATCGGAAAAACCGAAGAAATCACTGACGGAGGAAGCTGGACAGAGCCGCTTCATCGGTGATTACGGTCACATCCGGATGAAACTGCAGGATCGATGCAGGCACTTGCGGTGTCACAGGGCCGCGCAGAGACGCGTAAAGGATATCCGCTTTGGCGCTGCCGCTGACGAGGAGCAGGATTTTCCGGGCGCGCATGATTGTGCCGATTCCCATGGTATAGGCCTGGCGGGGCACATCTTCCTCACGTGCGAAAAAGCGCTGGTTTGCTTCGATTGTGCTGCGGGTCAGATCCACACAGTGGGTGGTCTGCGCAAAAGCATCGGCCGGTTCGTTGAAACCGATATGACCGTTGTGTCCGAGGCCAAGGATCTGCAGGTCCACACCGCCCAGCTGTGTCAGGACATGCTCGTAGCGGGTGCATTCTGCGGATGCATCCGACTGGGAACCATCGGGAATGTGGGTATTCTCCGGCTTGATATTTATGTGACGGAATAGGTTTTGCCGCATAAAATAATAATAACTCTGGTCGTTGTCGCGGGTGAGACCCCGGTATTCGTCCAGATTGGCAGATTTTACTTCCGAAAAGTCCAACCATCCGGCCTGATACTGGCGAACCAATTCCTCATAGGTTCCGATCGGAGTGGATCCTGTGGCCAGGCCGAGTACACAGTCAGGCTTCAGCTGGATCTGAGCAGCGAGGATGCGCGCGGCAGAGCGGCTCATTTCCTGATAGTCAGCAGTTCTGTAAATTCTCATTTGTCATACCTCCATTGATGCGGTCGGCCCTGCGGCCGGCAAAAGAAACTTTATTTTTGTACTAATTGATGGAATCACGCCATTTTCCGGAATGTTTACAACGATTTTATCATATTATTGAAATGAGTGCAAATGGTTTTGCCATCTTTTGCCGGGAAGCCGGCAGCGTATTCTGACAGTATGGAGAGGAGCGAAGGTATGTCGGACTATCGGAGACTGATATCGTACATATATGCGTATGAAGGCGGAGTAAAGGGGAAAAATATCGGGTTTGCGAAACTTGAGGCCCGCGGCGATCAGTGCAAGATTCAGGTGAGCGTGCGGAAAATTTATGTGGGCAGTCAGGATGTGGGCGTTTATCTGCTTTCGGCAAGCAGCGAGATTCTGCTCGGCAGGATTTTTCTGCGGGGCGGAAGCGGGGATTTCCGCACGATAGTTTCCTTCCGCGATGTAAATGGTTCTGGGCAGGGTATGGAACAGTGTTACGGCTTAACGCTTCATAGTACGGATGACACATGGCGAAGTTATACAACGATTTGGGAGGATGCCGTAGCGCACGCGGCGGCAGTCGATCTGGAGGAGGTTACCGCGAAGAGCGCGCAGGAACAGGAAATGAAAAAAGTACCGTCTGATGAAATCACGGACAAGGCGCTTGAGGAGCTGAAGAGCCAGAAGCAGGAATCGGTTGTGGAATGCATAGAGAGGGAAGTACGGGAGCAGGAAGAAAAGGAGACGGAAGATCAAAAAGAGTCTGCATCGCACAATACAGCAGAGGAGCAGCCGCTGCGGCAGCGGACAGAAGAGCAGCCGCCGCGGCAGCCAGAGCAGGAACCGCCGCGGCAGCCAGAAGAAATTCCGCCGCGGCAGGTGGAGAAAGTTCCATTGCAGCAGGCGGAGGAAATCCCGCAGCCGGATTCGGCCGAGCCGTCAAAACAGGATGAAGCCGGACGTCTGTGGACACATTTTCAGAGACATTATCCGAAGATTCAGGCGTTTGATTATAATGGAGGATGCGAAATTCTCCTGATTAAGCCGCAGGATATCGGACTTTTGCCCCGGGAAACCTGGAATTATGGCAATAACAGCTTCCTGCTTCACGGTTATTATAACCATCGGTATCTGATTCTGGCGCGTCTGGTCGGGCCGAAAGGCGAGGTCCGTTTCCTGCTGGGCGTTCCCGGTCATTATTATAACAATGAAAAGTACATGGCTTCCATGTTTGGATTTCCTAATTTCGTGCTCT
Organism: uncultured Lachnospiraceae bacterium; assembly: GCA_947630485.1. GTDB lineage: Bacteria > Bacillota > Clostridia > Lachnospirales > Lachnospiraceae > UBA3402. The sequence continues at coordinate 953 of CANRHU010000052.1, read as the reverse complement.
CCAAGATGCAGCCGGCAGGAGACGGGCGGTTCGGCTATTGGTACACGGACATTCGGATTGCGGATCAGTAATCGACGCCGCGAATCTCAGCGTTAGGGATCGTCGTCCGGACGACAGCGAGAAATTGCTCCAGCTCTGCTCGTGAGAAAGCGGAAAAACCGGCTGTCAGGATATGGCCGGAATCTACGAATCCCTGGAGAAAATACCGCTCGCAGCCGCCGATCCAGGCAGAGATGTCTGTAAAGTCTTCCATGCCGTGGATGCCCTTTACGACGGTGGTACGGAACTCGTAGGGCACATGGCCTTCCATCAGCCACGCGGCACTTTCTTCAATGGCCTCCATACGGAATTCCGGGGCGGGATGATTTCCGGCAGCGCCGCAGACTTCCGCGTAGTGGAACCTTCCGGCCTTGATGTCCATCGCCACATAGTCTGTCAGTCCCCGGGTGCAGAGATCCTTGAGAACCTGGGGACGGCAGCCGTTGGTATCCAGCTTAATCTGATAGCCCTGCTCCCGGATTGCCTGCATGAGCGCGGCCACACCCTCCGGCCACAGCGTCGGCTCGCCGCCAGTGATGCATACGCCCTCCAGCACACCGCGCCGCCGCCGCAGAAAGGTCAGAAGATCGTCGACGGACATCAGCTCCGGCGCATTTCCGGTCAGAAGATCTGTATTGTGGCAGAAAGGGCAGCGCAGATTGCAGCCGTCCAGAAACACCGTTGCCGCTACTTTTCCTGGAAAATCCAGAAGGGTTGTTTTCTGCAGTCCGCATATTTTCATTTTGATCGCAGGCTCCTTTCCAGTCGCTTCTTAATCCGATATCAGTATATCACAGGCAAAAAGATTTGTGGAGGAAAATGCGTCCTGAAAAGGGCTCAGGGTTGTTTCATGAAGAATAATCTTAATCAGAAAAAACGTTGATTATATCGGGAGTTATGGATGGTATACAAAT
>CANRHU010000051.1 GCA_947630485.1 uncultured Lachnospiraceae bacterium | reverse complement strand
CCGCCCTCCGCCTGGACGCGGGCCAGGTTCGGATTGATCGGCGTGCCGCAGTCCACGGCGGCGTAGAAATCCACCACTTCCACATGACCGGTCTGCGGATCCACTTCGATCTCGGCCGCGCCTACCATATAAGGCGGCGGCGAAACCATGGAGCTGTGGGTATAGGTGGTCTCCAGCGCGATGTCGTTGCCGCACATGGAGGCGATAACAACGTCCTGCAGGGAAACGGAAGGCGGCTGATTCTCAAAAATCCGTTTCCTGACAGGAACCGTCTCTGCCGTCCCCTCTTCCTCCAGCACATACACCTGCTTCCCGTCAAACTCCACCTGCTCCGTCACGCATCCCAGCAGTTTCGCCCCCAGCTTACAGATCCTCTCCCGCAGATCCTGGGCGCATTTCTCCACCGCCTTGCCGGTGACAAAGGTGGTGCTGGACGCGTAGGAGCCGGAATCGTAGGGCGAGGCATCCGTGTCCGCGCCGAACACCGTGACGGCGTCCAACGGACACTCCAGGACCTGGGCCGCAATCTGGGCCAGGATCGTGTCGCACCCGGTCCCCATGTCGGCGGCGCCGATTGTAAGCGTATAGTAACCTTCTTCATTAACCTTCAATGTGGCGCTGCCCACGTCCATTCCGGAAATGCCCGAGCCCTGCATGGCCATGCCCATGCCCATGGCGCGGATTTTGCCGTTTGGCAGGCGCCGAACCGGGTATTTCTCCGCCCAGCCGCTCATTTTCTTCACACGGGCCAGGCATTTGTCCAGGGCGCAGCTGGTGTTGGGCTCGTCATAATAGGCCGGCATCACGTCGCCTTCCTTGACAATGTTCATCTCCCGCAGCGCAAACGGATCCATATGAAGCTCCGCCGCCAGCTCATTCACCGCCGACTCCACCGCGAAAAGCCCCTGGGTCGCGCCGTAGCCGCGGTATGCGCCCGCCGCCATGATGTTGGTGTAGACCACGTCGCTGACGAAGCGGAATGCCTCCGCCTTTCCGTAGAGTGGGATGGATTTGTGGCCGGACAGACCCACGGTGGTCGGGCCGTGATCTCCGTAAGCACCGGTATTGGAAATCGTATACAGATCGATGCCGCGGATGCGGCCGTCCCTCATCGCGCCGAGGCGCACATGCATTTCCATCTCATGGCGGGGCGTGGAGGCGGTCATGCACTCCTCGCGGGTGTAGATCATCTTGCTGGGCTTCTTCGTCTTCCATGTGACGAAGGCCGGAAATATTTCCGCGACCACGGTCTGTTTGGCGCCGAACCCGCCGCCGATCCTGGGCTTGGTCACCCGGACCTTCGACTGGGGAATCCCCAGCGCGGCGGCCACAATGCGGCGGCAATGGAACACGATCTGCGTCGAACTGGTCACATGGAGCCGCCCGTAGGCGTCGATCGTGCAGAAGGTCCGGAATGTCTCCATCATGGTCTGCTGGGCCGCCTTCGTGTGATAGGTCCTTTCCAGAACGATGTCGCATTCGGACAAGACTTTGTCAATATCGCCGCCCCGGCTCTCGTCGTGGGCGCACAGATTTCTCCGGTTATCCGCCCCCACCGGGCACAAGCTCTCCCAATTATCTTCCGGATGCACCAGCACCGGATTGTCGACGGCGGTATGGTAATCGAGAACCGGCGTAAGCACCTGATATGTCACCTTGATCAGGGCCAGCGCCCGGTCCACAGCCTTCTCCGTCCCTCCGGCCACGATGGCCACCGGATCGCCCACATAGCGCACGTGGCGGTCCAGCAGCAGCCGGTCATGGGGACTGGCTTCCGGGTAGGTCTGACCGGCGCAGGTGAAGCGTTTCGCGTCCGCCGGGATGTCCTCCCATGTATAAATGGCCTCCACACCCGGCACCTTCATGGCGTTCGCCGTGTCGATGCGCTCGATCAGCGCGTTGGCGTGGGGCGAGCGCAGGACCTTCACGATCAGGCACTCCTCCGGCGCCAGGTCGTCGGTGTAGACCGGCTGGCCGGTGAGAAGCTGCATGGCGTCCTTTTTGCGGACGGTCTTGTTGACCGTGCGCAGGGACTGGGCGGTCTCCTTCTCGTGGTGGGTCTGAGGGGGTGTATCGACTGCCGCGCCATCTTCCGACTCCGCTTTCCCGCGCGCTTTCCTCCATTCCAGGAAATTCATCATCCCCCGCAGCTGCCCTTCATACCCCGAGCAGCGGCAGAGATTTCCCGCCAGGTACTCCCGGATCTCCTGCTCGGACGGGTCTTCATTGTCCCGGAAAAGCGCCAGCGCGTTCATCATGAATCCCGGATTGCAAAAGCCGCACTGCTCCGCTCCCTGATCCGCGATAAATGCGCCGAACTCGGCGGCTTCCTCCTGCAGGCCCTCAAGCGTCGTGACCTCGCGGCCGTCCGTTCTCGCAGCCAGAACCGAACAGGACAGGGCCGGCTGCCCATCCAGCCAGACGGTGCAGAGACCGCAGTTGGACGTCTCGCAGCCCCGTTTTACACTGTAACAGCCCAGGGAGCGGACCAGATCGATGAGAAGCAGATCCGGACGGATTTCCTGCTCATATTTTTTGCCGTTTAATGTAAACTGTATCTTCATAATGCCTCCGTCAGAAAATGCTCCGCTGCCCGCGACGCCAGCGTCTCCACCAGGCGGCTCCGATATGCGGCGCTGCCGCGCATGTTGGAACCGGTAGGAATATTCTCCGCAGCGTAAGCGCCAATTGAGCCGGCATGTTTCATAATGGCGTTTTCCCGTCCGGATTCGGCACCAGTGCCGCTCCCCGGCTTAGTTCCGGCGTTATTCTTCAATTCAACTCCGCCGTGGTCCTCCGCTTCAGCTTCAGCGGTGCGCTCCACACTTCCGGCGACATCTTCTCCCTCGCACAGCCCATCCAGCACACCGTCCCGGTCAACAAGCATCATCGCCTTCTGCGGTCTCGCCCCAAAGCAGAGCCGCAGGCTGCCGTCCGCCGCAAGCGCTGCCCCGCAGGTCAGCGCCGGGAAATCGGTATCCGTATTGCGGACTGACTGGTAATAATATTTCTCCGACTTCTTCTTCACGATCACGCGTACCAGCACATCCCGATCGTAGGACATTTCCGCGAAATCGGAAACCGGCATCACGCCGCCTTTATAAAGCTCCACCTCTGCGTCCAGCATCATGAATAAGGTCAGCACATCCGAGAATCCGTACCGCCCAAAGAGACTTCCTCCCACGGTGGCGCCGTTCCGGAACTGGACCCCCACGATATGCCTGAGGGCCTCCTTCACGGCTCCGTCTGTATATGCATTCAGGCCCGGGTGTATCTCCAACTGCCGCAGCGTGACCATGCTACCGAGGACAAAGGCATCTTCTCTCTCCTCGATGGCATCAAGCCCCAGCCCCGACAGATCAATGGCCGTCTGCACCCGGCCGCGGCTCATTTTCAGCCACATCATACCGCCGATGATCCGGTTGGCCTTCTTCTGATTCAGCTCCCAGGCCTCTTCCAGACTCTCCGCTTTTCTGTATTCCTTAATTGAAATCATCCATGTCTCCTTCTACCGCCCCCGCTGCCGCTCCAGCAGCATCCGCCTCAGATATTCGTACCGCATTTTCTTGTCCGGATCCGCGAAATGCACCTCGCGGAACTGTTCCGGGTTATTCTCATAGGACAGATCTTCATCCCCGAACTGCTCGCTGGTCAGATCAAAGACTCGGCCTCCGGCCGCATTATAGCAATGGAAACGTCCAGTCGGCAGGGAAACGCCATAGACCTTCCCGCCGAAGATATCCTGTGCGAGAAACGCAGTGATCGAACATTGCCCCAGCGTCCGGTTCGCCTGACTCCAGTTATCGCGCATCCGCGGCGAACATGTCTCCGCGCACCAGACCTCCGAAAGCGCGTCGTAAAGATCCCGCGGAGTTTTGATACCCGGATATTTGTCCGTAATTGCCGGGGCGTCCGCCGTCGCCCAGCCGTAGAAATAATATTCTTTCATCTGTCTGTCCCGCCTTTCTGTTCTTATCCTATCATAAATGAAGCGCCGCATAAAAACAACTCCTTTTTTATAATACAGCTCTGCCGATCCCAATCGCACATCCATACAGAAACCGCATTTCAGAACATGGCGGCGCACCGGTTTCTGTTGACAGATCGCAGGCGGCCTGCTAGAATATCGTTGTTGTTTTAAAACTATAACGGTTGGGAGATTTATTTTATGAAGCGAACACTTGCAATGATACTGTCGGCAACCATGATTCTTCTGGCCGGCTGCGGCGGCGCGGGAAACCAGACTGCCACATCCTCCGCGACGACTGCGGCGGAAACCTCTTCTGAAAATGTATCCGGGGAAGCCTCGGCGGCCATTGTAACCTATCCCATAACCGTTACGGATCAGATCGGACGCGAGGTTGTCATCGATCGGGAACCGGAAACCTTAGTCAGCGGCTACTACATTTCCACCAGTCTGCTGATCGCGCTGGGGCTTGAGGACAAGCTGGTTGGTATCGAAGCAAAAGCAAAAAGCCGCAGCATCTACCGCTTAAGCGCCCCCGAGGTCATCGATCTGCCCAGCGTCGGCACCGCCAAGGAATTCGACCTGGAGGGCTGCGCTGCCCTGGAACCGGATCTGATCGTGCTTCCGGCCAAGCTCAAGGATGTCATTCCCTCTCTCGAAGAACTGGGGCTGACCGTCATCGCCGTGAATCCGGAGGACAAGGCGCTTCTGGAGGAAGCGGTGAACCTTCTGGGAACCGCGACGAATACGGCTGAGCGCGCCGAGGAGCTTCTGGCCTTCCATGATAAGCAGCTGACGCCCCTGACGGAAGCGCTGTCCGGCATCGATGCGGCATCCGCTCCCACAGTGTATCTTGCCAGCAACAGTTCCCTTCTGGCCGTGGCCGGTCCGGCCATGTACCAGAACAGCCTGATCGGGCAGGCTGCCGGAGCAAATGCGGCCGCGGAGATTACCGACGATTACTGGGCGGACATTTCCTACGAACAGCTTCTTGCGTGGGATCCGGACTACATCATTCTGGCCGCCGACGCGGAGTATACCGTGGATTCCGTCCTGCAGGACGAGAACCTGAAGGGACTGAAAGCCGTCGCGAACGGAAATGTATACCAGTTCCCCAACGCCATTGAATCCTGGGACAGCCCGGTTCCCAGCAGCATTCTGGGAAGCATGTGGCTGGCCAGCGTCATTCATCCGGACAAGTACCCGGCAGACAGCTGGAAGCAGGCCACGGCGGAATATTACGAAACATTCTACGGATTCACGCCGGATCTGGAGAACCTTTACAGCGCGGCGGAGTAGCGATTGCTGCTTCCGGAAATAATTTCGTACAAACGGTTTCTGCCATTCAGCTTCGGGCGGTTTATCCTGAAATTTTTGAAATATCCATAATAAATAAGGAAAACTCCAGGCAGCAGAAATCAGGAGAATCAGAAAACCCAGAGGATCAGATATGCGCACAGAGCAGAAGAAGAAGGCAAAATACGAAGAAAGCGTCACCGGCGCTTTCTTCGCATGGAAATACAGAAAGCGTGCCACCGGCACTCTTTCTGCATGGAAACAGAATACGGGAGACATGGCACGGCATAACTGTGCGCGGCGCAGTGCCGCGCCGTATCTCTCTGCCCTTCTGCTTTTGGCCGCCTGCGCGATTTCCCTTCTGGCCGGCAAATACCCGCTCTCACTGGAAAAGCTTCTCGCAGGCGACGCCATGCAGCTTCGGATTCTCTTAACGCTTCGGATTCCGCGAACACTTATGGCCGTCCTCGGCGGTTTCGCCCTGGGCGCGGCCGGCTTCGTATTCCAAACCGTGTTCCGCAATCCTCTGGCCGCGCCGGATATGATCGGCGTTTCCTCCGGGGCCAGCGCCGGAGCTGCCTTCGCAATCCTCTTTCTCCCTGCGTCGGCCGCCGCGGTCACGTTTTCCGCCTTCGCGGGCGGTCTGCTGGCCGTAGGAATTGCCCTTGGGCTGGCCTCCGCTGCCGGAGGAGCCAGCATTGTTCTGGCCGGTATCGCGGTTCATTCCCTGGCGCAGACCGTCCTCATGGTTTTGAAACTGACCGCCGACCCGGAACGCCAGCTGGCCTCCATCGAATACTGGATCATGGGCAGCCTAAACGCGATCACGCTGGACCGGATTCCGTTTTACTGCGCCGTGTGCGTCGTCGGACTGATCGGCCTCTTCCTGCTTCACCGCCAGATCATTCTTCTGTCGGTGGACGAGGCGGAGGCCCGGATGCTGGGCGTGCCTGTCGGGCAAATGCGCCTGCTGATCCTGCTGCTGGCCACGCTCGTGGTCGCCTCCGTCATCAGCGTCACCGGCGTCATCAGCTTTATCGGGCTGCTGTCCCCGCACATTGCCCGGCTTCTGACGCGGGATAACCGCCCTCACACGCTGGCTTTAAGCGGTCTTCTGGGCGGCATTCTCCTGACCGCCGCCGACATCCTGGCCCGCACAGCGGCCGCTTCCGAACTGCCGGTAAGCATTTTCACATCGCTTCTGGGCGCGCCGTTTTTACTGTACCTGATTATGGGCGGAAATGGAGGCGACAGACATGAAGCATGACACGTACAAGAATTTTAACGCACCGACAGGGAAAGAGAAGCCCGGGGAAACAGATATCCGAAAAGCGGAAATCAGAAAAGCAGACACACCCAAAGCGGATGTCTGCCTTCGTGTGTCTTCCCTGAGCGCCGGCTACGGCCGCTCTCAAATTCTGAAGGACGTCTCCTTCCGCGCAAATCAGGGTGAGATCACCGGCCTTCTCGGACCCAACGGCTGCGGCAAGACGACGCTTCTGCGCGCACTCTGCCGGCAGCTTCCTTATACCGGCTCCTGCCTCTTAAATGGTCATCCTCTTGAAAAGATGACCGCCCGCCAGCTGGCCAGGCAGATCAGCTATATTCCTCAGCGCAGCGGTATCTCCATCTCTCTGCCGGTAATCGACGCGGTTCTGATGGGTTTTAACCCGGTACTCGGACTTCTGGAACAACCGTCCCGCGTGCACATAAAAAAAGCCCATGAGGCGCTTCGCGCCGTGGGCATGGAAGAATGTGCCGAACAGGATTATCAACAGCTCAGCGAAGGCCAGAAGCAGCTTTGTATCCTCGCGCGTACCATCGTCGAGGACGCCTCGCTGCTGCTTTTGGACGAGCCCGAAAGCTCCCTGGATTTTCCGCACCGTCACCGGCTCATGCGGCTTCTGAGGGAGCTTATATGCCAGCCGGCGCCATTCTACGATGCGGCCGGCGCTTCCGATCATAACGGCGATTCTTTCAATGACCGTGGCAGCGCTCCCAGTGACAATGACACCACCTCCGGCAATACCGGCGGCGACGCCCCAAAGGCCGCGCTGGTCACGCTCCATGACCCTCAGTTGGCGCTGGAATACTGCAGCCGCCTGATTCTTTTAAAGGATGGCAGCTGTACCGCCGTTCTTCATCCGGCGACAGACAGCATCGCCTCTATGGAAACGGCTCTGTCCCGGATCTACGGTTCGATCCGGCTTTGCGCCTTCGAGGAAAACGGCCGGCGCAGTCTCGTCCTGCTGCCGTAAGACCACATGCCGTAAGACCATCTGCCATAAGACCGCATGCCATAAGACCATCTGCCGTAAGACCACATGCCGCAAGTCCGCGGCTCCTACGGCAGATGATATCCGTATTGTTCAAGAACGTCCAGGGGGAATTCCACGCGAACAGTTTTAAGCGGATCCACTACCTGGCAGACAGCCATGTCCGAAAGCAGGGACATAAGCATCCCTGCTTCCAAATTGTCCTTTCCGGCGGCGTCCTTTACAAATGTTTTCATGGCTTTGGCCGCCAGATCGCCGGCCGCGTCCAACGTCACCGCCGACTGGATCGTCATCACGCGGCCGCGGCAGTAAAGGAACGGCGTCGGAAGCATCCGGGCCGCATCGCCTTTTATCACATGTACGCGCACCGTCACCCGGCCCGCCGTCTCCAGCCCGCAGATCAGGACCTCGCCGTCGCCCATGAGGGCGTGGAGGTCGCCCATGGAGAGAAGGCCGCCCGGCACATTGACCGGAAGATAGAGGACGGAACCCTTCACGATCTTATGACAATCCATGTTGCCGCCGTGGCTGTGGGGCGTGTCGGTGGTAATGCCCTCGCCCGCGGGAGCCGTGCCGATGACTCCGATCATCGGATCCAGCGGGATCGTCAGACAGTCGTCGAAGACAATGTACCGCCCGTCAGATTCGTCTCCGCAAATCGGAAAAATCCGTGCCGTCCGCTCCGTAAAATCCTCATGGAACACGCCGCACATGGTTGAAGAACGCATAACGCCCCAATCCCGCAGGCGGATGTCCAGAATCTCCACCTTGAGCACGTCGCCCGGCGCGGCGCCCTCTACATACAGCGGGCCGGTGGCCGGATTCTCGATGGGATCCGTTTTGTCTCCCAGCGGACGCTTTTCACTTACTACCGCGTCGTCGTAACAGTCCCTCGTCTCAAACACAACCGTGCCGCCATCCTGGCAAAACGCCGCGGGCGCAGCGTTCTTTGTCAAAATTCCCGACACATGTTCTCTTGTAATCGTCAGAATATCCGCCATATTTTCAGTCCTTCCCTGTTTTCTCTGTACGTATAACCGCATTTTCCCATCCGGCAATGACGGCGCGGTATCCATTTTCCGGCCAGACGGCGCGGCATCCATTATTTAAAGAGATCTCTCCAGCTTCTCGATCATCCAGTCCACGTCCTCCTCCGTGATCACAAGCGGCGGAACGAACCGGATGATATTGGTCCCGGCGCTTATAAGCACCAGCTGGTTCTCCAGAAGCGCTTTGCTGACAATGGGAGCCACCGGCCGGTCAAATTCCAGCCCCTGAATCAGGCCCTTGCCGCGGTGATCCACGACGCAGTCGTGCTGCTCGGCAAACTCGTCCAGCTTCTTCCACAGATAATCTCCGACCTGACGCACATGGGCCACGATCTGACGCGCCTCAAAGATTTCCAGCAGTTTATCCGCCGCCGCGCAGACAAACGGATTGCCGCCATAGGTCGTTCCGTGGTCGCCCGGCACCATAGCCGTGGCCGCCCGGCCGCTGGCCAGAAACGCGCCGATGGGCACGCCGTTCCCCAGCGCCTTCGCCACGGTCATCACATCCGGCTTCACGCCGCAGCCCTGCCAGGCAAACATTTCCCCGCTGCGGCCCATGCCGCACTGAATCTCATCCAGAATCAACAGCATATCGTGCTCGTCGCAGAGGGCCCGGACGCCCTTTAAGAACTCCTCCGTGGCCGGGTAAATGCCTCCCTCGCCCTGGATTGTCTCCATGATGACAGCGCAGGTATTCTCATTGACCAACGCCTTCACGCTGTCCAGATCATTGAATACGGCAAACCTGACGCCCGGAAGCAGCGGCGCGAACGGTTCCTGATAATGGTCGTTGCCGGTCACGGACAGCGCCCCGAGGCTGCGGCCGTGAAACGAATGCTTCATCGCGATGATCTCGTGACCGCCGTGGCCGTCCCGGTTAAACGCATACCGCTTGGCAATCTTAAGCGCGCCCTCAACGGCCTCCGTGCCGCTGTTGGTGAAAAAGACGCGATCCATCCGCGAGGCCGCAAGAAGCTTCTCTCCCGCGTCGATGGCCGGCTGGTTATAGAACAGATTGGAAATGTGCAAAAGCTTTCCCGCCTGATCTTCCAGCGCCGCCGTATATTCCGGGTCGTTATAACCAAGACCGCAGACCGCGATGCCCGCGCCGAAATCCAGATACTCCTTTCCCTCCGTGTCGTAGAGAAAAACGCCCTTCCCATGATCGAAAATCACCGGGAAGCGGTTGTAGGTTTTGTAAAGAATCTGCTCCGCCTTCTCTATGGTCTGTTTTGTATCGTCAAATGCGCTCATTGCGCCGCACCTCCGTCTGTCATGATATTCGTTTTTCTCGGTATTTTTCCCGCTGCAGCACGGTGCCGCAATTATCTTCTCTGTCAGCAGTACACAAATCCGCAGCCGCGCTCCCGGCCGGCTGGGCAGCCGTCACTTCTCTTCTTTCTCCTCCGGATGGAAATACCGTTCCTCCTTGGAACCAAGAATGGCGGTTCCGATTCCGCGGTTCGTAAAGATCTCCAAAAGCAGGCAGTGCGGAATCCGTCCGTCCAGAATATGCACCCGCGACACGCCCTCGCGGATCGCGTCCACGCAGTTCTGCAGCTTCGGAAGCATGCCGCCGCCTAAAGCGCCGCTGTCCACAAATTTCTGCGCGTCGTCCACCAGAAGCTCCGAGATCAGCGTGCTCTTGTCGTTGAAATCCCTGTACAGCCCTTCCACGTCCGTCAGAAACGCAAGCTTCTCCGCCTTCACAGCCTTAGCGATGGCGCAGGCCGCGTCGTCGGCGTTGATGTTGTAGCTGAGATAATGGTCGTCATATCCGATGGGACAGATGATCGGCAGGAAATCCTTTTCCAGCAGATCGTAAATCACCTTCGGATTCACTTCCCTGATCTCGCCGACAAAGCCGATATCCTCGCCGCCGGCGTATTTCTTGTCGCATTTCAGCATCATGCCGTCCTTGCCGCTGATGCCGACCGCCTTGACGCCCAGCTCGTTGACCAGCTGAACCAGGCTTTTGTTCACCTTGTTCAGCACCATCTCGGCAATCTCCATCGTGGCCTCGTCGGTCACGCGCAGGCCATTTACAAAATGGGGTTCCATGCCCACCTTGTTCACCCACTTGCTGATCTCCTTGCCGCCGCCGTGGACGATGATCGGTTTGAAGCCGACCAGCTTGAGGAGAACCACGTCCTGGATGACGCAGCGTTTCAGTTCCTCATCGACCATGGCGCTGCCGCCGTATTTGACGACGATGATCTTGCGGTTGAAGCGCTGGATGTAGGGGAGCGCCTCGACGAGGACCGCGGCTTTCTGCATAATGTTCTGATCCAAGTTCATAACCTGTAACCTCTTTCTATATGTAATATCTTTGATAGGTTTTTTCGTTTTTTTAATGAGTCGCAAAGGGTCCGCGGGAAGACGGCATATGATTCCTGCTGCGTGTTCGCAATATGTCTCAGGAGCGGTAGTCGGCGTTGATCTTCACGTAATCGAAAGTGAGGTCGCACCCCCAGGCGGTCGCGGAAGCGTCGCCCATCTTGATGTCAGCGATGGCGGTTACCTCGGGCTCGGAAAGGATCCCGGTCGCTTCTTCTTCGCTGTAGTCTACGGCGACGCCGTTTTCGATAATCTTAAGACGGCCGGCCGCGCTCTCGAAGTAGAGATCCACCTTCTCGGGATCGAACCGCGCGCCGGAATAGCCCATGGCGCAGAGAATGCGGCCCCAGTTGGCGTCGTGTCCGAAGATGGCGGCCTTGGTCAGGTTCGACGTGATCACCGATTTGGCAAGCGTCACCGCCTGGGCCTTTGTCTCGGCGCCGACGATCTTCACCTCAAAGAGGGCCGTGCAGCCCTCGCCGTCGCCGGCGATCTTCTTTGCAAGGGTTTCATTGACATAGTGAAGGGCGGCCTTAAAGGCCTCGTAATCCGCGCCCTTCTCCGTGATCGGCGCGTTGCCGGCCATGCCGTTGGCCAGCAGAAGAACCGTGTCGTTGGTGGAGGTGTCGCCGTCCACGGAGACCATGTTGTAGGTGTCCCGGATGTCTTCACTGAGGGCCGCCTGCAAAAGCTCTTTGGAAATGGCCGCGTCGGTGGTCACAAAGCACAGCATCGTGCACATATTGGGATGGATCATGCCTGAGCCCTTGCACATGCCGCCGATCGTCACAACCGCGCCGCCGATCTCCACCTGAACCGCCGCTTCCTTCTTCTTCGTATCGGTGGTCATGATCGCCTTCGCGGAGGCCGTGCCGGCCGCAATGCTGCCGTCAAGCTCCGGCGCCATCATTCGCACTCCATTTACAATTCGGTCAATCGGCAGCTGCATCCCGATGACGCCGGTGGACGCCACCAGAACCGCGTCCGGCGCCACGCCCAGAATCTCCGCCGCCGCGTCGGCCGTGGTCTTGCAGTAGCCGTAGCCCTCCGCGCCCGTGCAGGCGTTGGCGATGCCCGCGTTGATGACCACCGCCTGGGCCGCGGGCGCGTGGTAGACGATCTCCTGATCCCATTTGACCGGAGCCGCCTTCACGATATTCGTCGTAAATGTCCCCGCCGCCGCGCAGGGCTTCTCACTGTAGATCAGGGCCATGTCCGTTCGGTCCTTATATTTGATGCCGGCCGCCGCGGCCGCCGACTGAAAGCCTTTTGCGGCCGTCACGCCGCCTTCTATGTATCGCAGTTCCGCCATTGATTCGTCTCCTTATCTTTTCTGCATGAAAACCTGAAACCATTCTTCCGCCGCTTCAAAACGTATCCGGCCGACTGTCTTCCGGCTGTGCGCCAAACGGCCGGTTATCCGCCGTACAAGCAATCAGCCCTTCAGTCCTCTCGACTGCCGGTCCATATCTTCGATCACGATATCATGGATCTCGCCCAGCGAAGCGCAGTATTTGAGCACTTCCCAGGGTTCGTTCGTATGGAAATGGATCTTCACCAGCTCCTCGTCGCCCACGGCCAGAAGGCAGTCCCCTTTAAAATGCTCCGTGAAGTAATCGCTGATCTCATCCTCGTCCAGATCCTCGCCTTCGATCAAAAGCTGCGTATCATACCGAAATTCCAGCATATCCCTCTCCTCCTGTGATCATTTTCTATATCCTGTTATCCGCCCGGCTGCCCGGCCGCCGCAAGGCCCATGCCGCCGACGCCGGGGACTTCCTCCCGGCTCCTCCCTCAGTCTACAAACCTTGTAATATTTTCCTCATTCAGCACCAGGTCGTACACGTTTACGTCTTCCCTCTCGGTCCAGCCCAGAGACCGCCAGAAAGCGTTGCCGATCTCATTCCGCTTGAACGCAATCAGCGTCACCTTGCTGATGCCCTCGGCCCGCAGGGCCTGCACCGCATAGCGCACCATCTTGTAGCCCACGCCGTGCTGCCGGTAGCTTTTCTCCACGCAGACATGATAAAAACATGCCGTCCGGCCGTCGTGGCCGCACATGATGGAACCGACAATCCGGCCGTTCTGTTCCGCCACCACGCTGGTGGTCGGATTGCGGCGCAGAAAACGCTCCACACCCTGCCGCGAATCGTCGATGCTGCGGATACCGAAGCCCTGAATGCCGGTCCAGAGCGCATATACTTTGTCATAGTCGTCCATCGTCATCTCCCGGATGATGATGCTCATGGTTCCTGCCATAATCGATCCCGCCGCCCTCCTGCATACGAGTAAAATGCCGCCGGCGCGGCGCCCTTTCCTGCATACTGACGTAATCCTACGGGAACATCGGCACCTGCCCAAGTCCCGTGTCTTCCTTAAGCCCGAACAACAGGTTCATGTTCTGCACCGCCTGCCCGGCGGCTCCCTTCACCAAATTATCCATGGCACCCATCATAATAACACGTCCGGTGCGTTTGTCAATCTTGAAATTCACATCCACATAATTGCTGCCCTCCACCCAGCGCGTCTGGGGGCAGACATCCTTCGGCAGCATGCGGACGAATTTCTCGCCGCCGTAATATTGATCATAGACAGCCTTCAGTTCTTCATAGGAAATGTCCCTCGTCAGCTTCGCGTACGCTGTGATCAAAATCCCCCGGTTCATCGGGATCAGATGAGGCGTAAAGCTGAGCGTCACCTTCCGTCCCGCCGCGTAACCGATCTGCTCCTCGATCTCCGGCGTATGACGGTGGCCCGCCACGCCGTAGGCCTTGCAGTTTTCATTGACCTCGCAGAACAGGTTGTCCACCTTCGCGCCGCGGCCCGCGCCGGAAACGCCGGATTTGGCGTCGATAATCAGCGTGTCCGTGTCGATCAGCCCTTCCTTCGCAAGCGGATAAACGGACAAGGTAGAGCAGGTCGGATAACAGCCCGGATTCGCCACCAGCCGCGCCCCGGCAATCCTGTCCCGGTTGATTTCCGGAAGCCCGTAAACCGCCTCCCCGATGAACTGAGGCGACGCGTGCTTTAACTTATACCATTCCTCGTAAACGGCCACATCCTTGATCCGGAAATCGGCGCTGAGATCGATGATCTTCGTCTTCGACAGAATCTCCTCATTCATTAACGACGCGCACAGCCCCTGGGGCGTAGCCGTGAAGATCACGTCAGCCGCCTCGGCAAGCTCCGCCATATTGTCGTCCCTGCAGACATCGTCTGCAATTTCATACAGATTCTGATAGATGCCCGCGTAAGGCTGATCCACATAGCTTTTCGACCCGTACCAGACGATCTCAACGTCGTCCCTCTGCTTTAAGAGGCGCACCAGCTCGCCGCCCGCGTACCCGGTTGACCCGATAATTCCCGCTTTTATCATATGCACATGCTTCCCTTCTGTTATTCTTCCATAAACGTTCCCCATAGTATACCATGCTTCCGCCGTTTTGAAAAGTGCCATTTCTGCCGCAACATTTTCATAATTATACATTATTTTTGTATATTATGCAACAACTTTCTCTTTCAGTAAAAATACCAAAAAATCCGGTTGCATTTTTCCCTAACCTGTTGTATATTTATGAGAGCCAAAAGGCGGGCACGTTTCGCCATATTTCCCGCCGACAGTACCGGCACATGAGGAGGAAATCATTTTATGAAAGAGAAAGTAATATTAGCTTATTCCGGCGGTCTGGACACCACCGCCATCATCCCGTGGCTGAAAGAACATTTCGACTATGAAGTCATCTGCTGCTGCATCGACTGCGGCCAGGGCAATGAACTGGACGGCCTGGAGGAGCGGGCGAAGCTCTCCGGCGCTTCCAAGCTGTACATCGAGGATCTGGTAGACGATTTCTGCGACAATTACATCGTACCCTGCGTCCAGGCCGGCGCCGTCTACGAGCATAAGTATCTGCTTGGCACATCCATGGCAAGGCCTGCCATCGCCAAGAGGCTTGTCGAGGTCGCCCGCAAGGAGGGCGCTACCGCCATCTGCCACGGCGCGACCGGCAAGGGCAACGACCAGATCCGCTTCGAGCTGGGCATCAAGGCCCTGGCTCCCGATCTGAAGATCATCGCCCCCTGGCGCATGACCGACATCTGGACCATGAAATCCCGCGAGGATGAGATCGAATACTGCAGGCAGCACGGCATCCACCTGCCCTTCTCCTCCGACAACAGCTACAGCCGCGACCGCAACCTCTGGCATATCAGCCACGAGGGGCTGGAGCTGGAGGATCCGGCCAACGAGCCCAACTATGACCATCTGCTGGTTCTGGGCGTGACCCCGGAGAAGGCGCCCGACGAGCCGGAGTACGTGACCATGACTTTCGAGGCCGGCGTGCCCACAAGCATCAACGGCGAGAAAATGAAGGTTTCCGATATTATTAAGAAATTAAACGCGCTGGGCGGCAAGCACGGCATCGGCATCGTAGATATCGTGGAGAACCGCGTGGTCGGCATGAAATCCCGCGGCGTCTACGAGACCCCGGGCGGCACGATCCTGATGGAAGCCCACGATCAGCTGGAGGAGCTGGTTCTTGACCGCGCCACCATGGAAGTGAAGAAGGACATGGGCAACAAGATGGCCCAGATCGTATACGAGGGCAAATGGTTCACACCGCTTCGCGAGGCTGTCCAGGCATTCGTGGAATCCACCCAGAAGTACGTGACCGGCGAAGTGAAGTTCAAGCTCTACAAGGGCAACATCATCAAGGCCGGCACCACCTCCCCCTACTCCCTGTACAGCGAGTCCCTGGCGTCCTTCACGACCGGCGAACTGTACGACCATCACGACGCGGACGGATTCATCACTCTGTTTGGCCTTCCGCTTAAGGTCCGCGCCATGAAGATGGCGGAGCTTGAGAAAGCGAAGAAGAACTGAGCGGCGTCAAAAAACGTGTATAATGAGGGAAGGAAAACACATAACCAAGGAGCGTCATCCTATGCACATCATCAACCGGAACAGCCCCTGCTGGTGCGGGAGCGGACTCAAGTATAAGAAATGCCACTACGATTTTGACCAGAAGATTGCTTCCTTCCAATATCAGGGGCACCTTGTGCCGGATCACGACATGATCAAAACCCCGGCACAGATTGCCGCAATCCGCGAAAGCGCGAAGGTGAACATCGCGGTACTGGACTATGTGGCAGCCCATATCCGCGAGGGCGTCACCACGGCGGAAATCGACGAGTGGGTCGCCAAAGAGACCGCGCGCTTCGGCGCCATCCCGGCGCCTCTGGGATACGAGGGATTTCCCAAAAGCGTCTGCACCTCCGTCAACGAGGTCGTCTGTCACGGCATCCCTTCCGAAAAGCAGGTGCTGAAAGACGG
This sequence comes from uncultured Lachnospiraceae bacterium, assembly GCA_947630485.1. Lineage (GTDB taxonomy): Bacteria > Bacillota > Clostridia > Lachnospirales > Lachnospiraceae > UBA3402. The sequence continues at coordinate 7,327 of CANRHU010000051.1, read as the reverse complement.
CGATATTGTCAACGTGGACTGTTCCACCATCTTGAACGGATACTTTTCCGACTCGTCGCGGATGTTTCTGATTGGAAATGTATCGGAGGAAAAGAGGCGGCTGTCTGAGGTCACGCGGGAATGCATGTACCTGGGCCTCAAGCAGGTAAAGCCCTGGGGCTTTCTGGGAGACATGGCCCAGGCCATCAACGACAACGCCCGGGCCCACGGCTACCAGGTAGTGCGCGATATCGGCGGACACGGCGTAGGCATCGAATTCCATGAAGACCCGTGGGTCAGCTACGTATCCTCCAAAGGCGAAGACATGCTGATGGTGCCCGGAATGATGTTTACGATTGAACCCATGATCAATATGGGAACCTGGGAGGTAACCGTCGACGAGAAGGACGGCTGGACTGTCCGGACCGCGGACGGCAAACCATCCGCGCAATGGGAAATTCAGGTGCTGGTGACGGAGGACGGAAACGAAGTCATCGCCTGGTAGAAATACTGACGCGGCCATACATTCGCATTCACAAGATCGGGGCGGCTTCCGTAAAGCACTGCGGAAGCCGCCCCTTGTATTTCCATGCTCTCTTTAGGCAAACGGATTCTCCGTCGGATACGGCACGCTCTTCGGCTGATTGTATCCGATGCTCTCCGCGCCGAGATACTTAAATACCTCGAACAGGGCCTTGCCGTAATGGCCGAACGCCACCGCGCCGTGATGCGGGAAGCCTCCCTCGATCAGTACATGGCGGTAGAAACGGCCCATCTCCGGAATCGCGAAAACGCCTACGCCGCCGAAGGATCTGGTTGCCACCGGCAGGATCTCGCCGTGAGCCACATAAGCGCGAAGGTGATTGTCGGCGGTGGACTGCAGACGATAGAAAGTAATGTCGCCCGGCACCAGGTCGCCTTCCAGCGTACCCTGGGTCACTTCCTCCGGAAGGGATCTCGCCATGATCAGCTGATACTTCATGGAGCAGCTCGTCAGCTTCTTGGAGCAGGTGTTGCCGCAGTGGAAGCCCATGAAGGTATCCTTGTGGGTGTAATTGTATTTGCCCTTGATGTCGGTCTCATACATATCTGCCGGCACAGAGTTATTGATGTCAAGCAGGGTCACGATATCGCCGCTCACGCAGGTTCCGATGAACTCGCTCAGGGCGCCGTAGATATCCACCTCGCAGGACACCGGAATGCCGCGGCCTGTCAGACGGCTGTTGACATAGCAGGGCACAAAGCCGAACTGGGTCTGGAACGCCGGCCAGCACTTGCCTGCGATGGCCACATATTTGCGGTAGCCCTTGTGATCCTCGATCCAGTCAAGCAGAGTCAGCTCATACTGAGCCAGCTTCGGCAGAATCTCCGGCTTCATATTGCCTTTGCCAAGCTCCGCCTCCATGTCGGCCACAACCTCCGGAATTCTGGGATCGCCGGCATGCTTGTTGAACGCCTCGAACAGATCCAGCTCGGAGTTCTCCTCGATCTCCACGCCCATATTGTACAGCTGCTTGATCGGAGCGTTGCAGGCCAGGAAGTTGAGCGGTCTCGGTCCGAAGCTGATAATCTTAAGATTCGCAAGTCCGACCAGAGCGCGGGCGATCGGCAAAAACTCCTCGATCATATCGGCGCACTCCTCAGCCGTGCCCACCGGATACTCCGGAATATAAGCCTTGACATTGCGAAGCTTTAAGTTATAGCTGGCGTTCAGCATACCGCAGTACGCGTCGCCGCGGCCCTGGATCAGGCTGTCTCCGGCTTCCTCGGCGGCCGCCACAAACATAACCGGTCCGTCGAAATGCTTTGCCAGAAGCGTCTCGGAAATCTCCGGACCGAAGTTGCCGAGATATACGCACAGGGCGTTGCAGCCCGCTGCCTTCACATCCTCAAGGGCCTGTACCATATGGATTTCGCTCTCAACGATGCAGATCGGGCACTCGTAAATATTGGCGGCGTCATACTTCTTCGTGTAGGCCTCCACCAATGCCTTGCGGCGGTTAACAGACAAGGACTCCGGGAAACAGTCGCGGCTGACGGCCACGATTCCCAGTTTTACTACAGGTACATTGCTCATGTGAATATCCTCCATTTTCTGAAATATGTTTATAAATCTGGCAGCTTGCGCTGCATGATGCACAACATCTGCGGTATCACCGACTGCGGGGCTTAAGCGGAACCGCCTGCGGCGGCCGCTCCCATTACAGGGTGATGTTCTCGCCCTTCAGGCCGATGAACGCCCCCGCGTCCAGACCGCCCTCCGCGTGGCCGATGAGCCATTTATTCTTCGCAAACAGCAGCTTATCCTCCGCAAACACCTCATCCACCGGATCCAGATCCGTATTCGTGCCGGCCGGAAGAATCACTACGCAGCGGAATCCGCCCTCCTCCGTATGGCAGGGAGCGTAATGCAGCGTCGTGGCGTACACTTCAATAACCGTGCCGGCCGGAACCAGATAGGCCGCAACCTTTGACGTGTCGTAGGTATAATCGGCCTCGATATCCTGCTGCCTTCCGATCAGCAGAACCAGATCCGTGACAGCTACATTGATCTCGGAATTTCTGTGATACTCCAGCGCGTTCAGCTTCCGGTTGTGTCCGTTGCAATAGCCAACCTGAATCGGCAGCTGACCGTACAGATTCTTCTGCATCTGTTTCGACACCGCCAGCTCCTCAAGCTCCTTCACGGACGGCACATAAACCACATCGTCCGGAAGCGGCGTCTTCTCCTTCATAGCTTCCAAAAGCTCGCTCACATCGTAACCGGTCACCACCTTGCCGTACTCGGCGAATGACGGGTCTGTAACTTTTCTGATCTCCATGGGAAATCTCCTCCTTCTGCACCCTTTCGGGATATGATTCCAATCCGCAGCCGGCGCGGCGCATTTACAGGGCCGCCAGCTCCTTATAGCTGTTCTTCAGATCGATATACAGCTTCTTATACAGTTTGTGGTAGGCCGCGTACAGCTCCTCATTCTCCGGATCCGGCTCGCTGCACTTGTCGGCAGATACCAGCTTCCCGCAGGCGGACTCCACGCTCTCATAGATGCCGCAGCCCACGCCGGCCAGAATCGCCACGCCCAGGGCCGGCCCCTCCGACTGATGGACCGTCTTCACCGGGCAGCCGTACAGATCGGCCAGCATCTGACGCCAAATGGCGCTCTTGCCGCCGCCGCCGCACGCCATCATCTCATCCACGGACACGCCCATCTCACGGAGAATGTCGTTGCAGTCTGCCAGGGAATAGGACACGCCTTCCATCACCGCACGCAGCAGATGGGCCTTCGTATGTATCGCGGACAGGCCGAAGAACACGCCGCGGCAGTCCGGATCCAGATGCGGCGTCCTCTCGCCCATCAGATACGGCAGATAGATCAGCCGGTCGCTGCCTGCCGGAATATTCCTAATATCATGATTGATCAGATCATAGACGTCCACCCGCATCTCATCGGCGGCCGCCACATAATCCTGGCAGAACTGATCCTTAAACCACTTGAGGGACAGTCCCGCGCCCTGGGTTACGCCCATGACATGCCATGCCCCCGGCACCGCGCAGCAGCAGGTGTGGACGCGGCCCTTGGGGTCGATCGTCACCTGGCTGGAATGGGCGAACACCACTCCGGACGTGCCGATGGTGGTAAACGCCGTTCCGTCCCTGACAACGCCAGTACCCACGGCAGCAGCCGCGTTGTCCCCGGCACCGCCGACCACCTTCGTGTCCGCGGTAAGTCCGGTAGCCTTCGCAATCTCCGGCAGCAGATGCCCGGTCACCTCGCAGGACTCGTAGACCCTGCCAAGCCACTCTTTCGGGATCTGGAGCACCTCAAGCACTCTGTCCGACCAGCAGCGCTCCGGCACATCCAGAAGCTGCATACCGCTGGCGTCCGATACCTCGGTCGCAAACTCGCCGGTCAGTATATAGCGGATGTAATCCTTCGGAAGCAGAATATGACGGCAGCGGGCATAATTCTCCGGCTCGTTCTTCCGAACCCACAGGATCTTGGCGGCTGTCCATCCGGTTAACGGAGGATTCGCCGTAATCTCAATCCACTCCTCCCTGGGCATCAGCTTCAGCATATCCTCCACCTCAGCCCCGGTTCTCTGGTCGCACCAGATGATGGACGGACGGATTACCTCCCCGGCCTCATCCAGCATCACCAGGCCGTGCATCTGCCCGGAAATACCGATTCCTTTGATATCCGCGGCTGCCACGCCGGACTGCACCGTCACCTGTCCAAGCGTCTTAAGCACCGCGTCCCGCCAGTCCTCCGGTCTCTGCTCCGCCCAGCCGTTCTGAGGCTGGTACAGCGGATATTCGGCGGAAGCCGATGCCATAATCGTGCCCTTCTCGTCGAATAAAACCGTCTTTGTCGCCGACGTCCCCACGTCGATTCCTATCAGGTAGTACATGTTCACCCTCCTCGCGGTCTTTAAGGCTTCCGCAGTCCTCTTGAACGGGCATACGTTTCCTTCTGCCGCCGCCTCTGTCCTATAAAGAGAGTATAACATTATTTTTGCGGATAATAAAGGGAAAAATCACGTTTTCAGAACATTTTCTGTCCCGGCCGCCGCGGGGCCGCCCTAAGGCGCCCCGCGGTTTTTCGGTCTCTGCCCTGCGGGAGGGTCCGCCTCAGAAACGGAACTCCTTCGCCGGCTCCGTAAAAGAACAGATCTGCGCGAATACATTCTTAAGAAAATATACCTCTGTGTTGCCGTCGCCCGGCTGGTACATGCCCTGCAGGGACGGATACGCGTCCAGCATATGCTTCTGGGCCTCGATCCGTTCGTCCAGAACGGCCTCAGCCGTCACGCGAATCCACTTCCCGTCCGCCATTCCGGAGAGCTCCACCTTCGGATTGGCCTTCATCTGCCGGGCCACCGGTTTCACCCTGCCGGTCTGGATGTAGAGCTTCCCTTCGAAGAGATCGATGGTTCCGAATGGACGGACGTGCGGCTGACCATCCTCATCGGTCGCAAGATAATAGACCCCGCATTTCTTCAGAAACTCATAGACTTCGTTCATGACAAATAACCTCCTCGTTTCTCGTAATCATATCGAAAGCGGTTCCCCGCTCAGATATCCAGCGCCGCGTGGTATCCCCAATACACCGCATTGGTGATGGTGGACACCTTCTCCGCATCGCCGATGACCCGCACGTACGGCGCGCAGTCGCGAAGCGCTTCCACCACGTCGGTGCGTGAGCGCTGGCCCAGGGCGCAGATCACGGTGCTGCCGGGCACCAGCTGCTGCTCTCCGTTCTTATCCTCACAGATGATGCCGTCTTTTGTAACCTCTAAACCTTTATAACCTGTATGTACAGTTACATACTTATCGATCTCCGCCAGAAGGAGCGGCCGATGGCGCACATTGGCGTCAGGAGCCAGCATATCCCGCATTTCCACCAGATGGACGCGCTTGCCCTCCATGCCCAGATGGATCGCGCATTCGCAGCCGGCCAGACCGCCGCCGAAGACCACCACGTCGTCGGTAACCTTGTCCTTCTCCAGATAGTAGTTGTTGACGACGACCACATTGCCGCCGTCCAGTCCCGCAATCGGCGGAACCAACGGCTTCGAGCCCACGGCGATAATCAGGGCGTCCGGCTTCATTGCCTCCGCGTACTCCTTCGTCACCTCCGTATTCAGCCGGATCTCTACGCCGGCCTTACGGGCCAGCCGCTCGTAGGTGCCGGTCAGCTCGTACATCTCATGCTTGAACGGCAGCGCCTGCTCGCTCTTTAAGATACCTCCCAGCTCGCCCTCCTTCTCACAGAGAACTACCCGGTGTCCTCTGCGGGCCGCCGTGTAGGCCGCGTAGAGACCGCCCGGGCCGCCGCCTGCTACCAGAACCTTTTTCTTCTCCTCTGCCGGAAATACCTGGTCGCCTTCCATCTCGCGGCCGATCAGCGGATTCACCGTACAGCGTCTCGTGGAAGTGGCCGCCCGCTCCGCCATGCAGGTGAAGCAGCGCAGACATTTGACAATCTCCTCCGGACGGTTCTCCGCCACCTTACGGGGCAGGAACGGATCCGCCAGAAGGGCGCGGGCCATGTAAACCACATCCGCCTTGCCGCTTGCAATGATCTCCTCCATCTGTTCCGGACTGTTTAAGCCCCCGATCGTGGCTACCGGCACAGACACATGCTTTTTGATCTCCTCCGCCAGAAATACATTGCGTCCGTGATCCGTGAACATGGACGGATGGGTAATCCCGAAGGTCTTCTGGTAAGTACCCGCGGAGACATGCAGAAGGTCGATGTAGGGCTCGATCTGCCGGGCAATGCGCACGCCCTCGTCGAGGCCGTAGCCTCCCTCCACGAACTCAGCGCCGGATAGGCGGAACTCAATCGGGAAGAACGGCCCCACCGCCTCCCGGACGGATTTTAAGACCTCGATGGCAAACCGGCAGCGGTTTTCCAGGCTTCCGCCGTATTCGTCGGTGCGGTGATTGAAAAGCGGCGAGAGAAACTGATTGATCAGCCAGCCGTGACCGCCGTGAACCATCAGAAGCTCAAAACCGGCGCGCTTTGCAAGACCGGCCACATGGCCGTAGGCCGCGGCGATCTCATCGATCATTTCCTTTGTCAGAGCCCGAACCGGCACGCCGTCTGCGCGGACCGTGTCGCTGGGTCCCCACTGATTCATGGATTTCTGCTTGGTCTTGTCAGTCATATAGGTGCCCGCGAACATTCCGGAATGGGACAGCTCCAGGCTGGGAACGGCCCCATGCCTGCGGATGGCGTCCGCGGTGTAGGTCGCGCAGGCCAGGGAATTCAGGATGCTCTCATCCAAATGGTAGGCGTGGGAACCGTCTGTCGCCGGGTGAACCATGCACTCGCTGACGGTAACCGCCGCCGCGCCGCCCTTAGCTCGCAACTCATAGAAGGCGGTGGATTTCGGGCCGATGCAGCCGTCGTTGGCGATATCGGTGCCGCCCATTGGGGCGGAGAACATCCGGTTGCGGAAAGTAGTGCGCCCCAGCGTGATGGGGGCGCTCAAATGGGGGTACTGTCTTGTCATCGTGTTTTCCTCCTGATTATCGTGTCTGCTTTAGCTCTATCCTAATTCTGACGGAATGCGATAGGAAGATCATTTCATAATTTCTGAATAATCCTTGTAATGTACATCTGACAACCCGTGCGGCCGGCCGGCGTCTCATTCAGGGAAATATCAATTCCATGATGCCGGTTCAAATGCAGACCCTAGTCAGGATGATCATGGATATTTGAATATACGCCCAAATCTATCCGCCTCTCCATCGAACTTTACCATATTGTACCAAGCCGCTAGCGCGGCGGCTAGCCCCAGTTACATTTTTTCCACTACTTTTTTCAAAAAGAGTAGCAGT
>CANRHU010000050.1 GCA_947630485.1 uncultured Lachnospiraceae bacterium | reverse complement strand
TTCCTTTTTCTCGCAGCTTCGGACTTTTTCTTACGTCTTACGCTGGGCTTCTCGTAATGCTCTCTCTTGCGGATCTCCTGCTGAATGCCGGCCTTGGCGCAGTTTCTTTTGAATCTGCGCAGGGCACTGTCCAGAGACTCGTTGTCCTTAACGATTACGTTCGACATCGCTCACACCTAACCTCCCTCCAGTTGCTAATTTGTGCATAATACAACTGTTTGGGTATTTCCTAGCACTGTCCTGATTATAACCATAAAATTGTCATTCGTCAACTGGTTTTTTTCACAGATGACGATTTTTTCGCAATTTTAATCCCGCAGTTCCTGAATTCCCCCACAAAGCGCGGCAGTTATATCATTTCAGCGCAGGAAAAACCCCCACATTAAAGCCTGAAAACATCAGCCGTGAATCTGCCCGGCCAGCACCTCGGCAGCCTTCTCAAGGGCCTTGTCGATACCTGACGGATCCTTACCGCCTGCCTGGGCCATACCCGGCCGGCCTCCGCCGCCTCCTCCGACCAGACCCGCGATGGCCTTGATCAGATTCCCGGCATGGGCGCCCGCCTTCTGGGCCTCGTCCGTAGCCGTAGCCATCAGGTTTACCCGGCCGCCCGCGGCTGAGGCGATCACAATCACGCCTTCGCCCAGCTTCTCCTTCATCTGGTCGCCCAGATTCCGAAGGCCGTTCATATCCACATCCGCCACTTTGGTGATCAGCGTCTTCACTCCGCCGATCTCCTTCACCTGGCTCATGACATCGCCCATGGCGCTGCTTGCCAATTTGCTCTTGAGCTTCTCATTCTCCGCATGGAGAGCCTTGATCTCCTCCAGCATGGACTCGATCTTCTTCGTCAGCTCTGCCGGCGTCGTCTTCGCCGCCTTAACCGCTTCGTGAAGCTGCTCCTCCACGCCCTCATAGTAAGCCGTCAGGCCTTCGCCGGTCAGGGCCTCGATCCTGCGCACGCCGGCCGCAATACCGGTCTCCGAAAGGATCTTAAACTGGGAAATGACGCCGGTATTGCCCACATGGGTGCCGCCGCACAGCTCGATGGAGAAATCGCCCATCTTCACCACGCGGACCTTCTCACCGTATTTCTCGCCGAAAAGGGCCATCGCCCCGGTCTTCTTGGCCTCGTCCAGACTCATCTCCTGGGTCACAACGGGAAGCGACGCGCGGATCTCCTGATTAACCAGATCCTCCACTTTCTCAAGCTCCTCAGCCGTCATGGCGGAGAAATGGGTGAAGTCGAAGCGCAGACGCCCCGCGTCCACGAAGGAACCGGCCTGCTCCACATGGTCTCCCAGGACCGTGCGCAGCGCTTTCTGGAGCAGATGGGTCGCGCTGTGGTTCTTGCAGGTAGAAGCGCGGTTGGCCTCGTCCACCTTAAGCGTCACCACATCGCCGACCTTGAACATGCCGCTTGTCATCACGCCCACATGGCCTACCTTGCCGCCCTGCAGGTGGATCGTGTCCTTCACGGTAAATGTGCCGGAAGCGCTCTCGATCACGCCGACATCGGCCTGCTGGCCGCCCATGGTGCCGTAAAACGGAGTCTCATCCACGATAATGGTTCCGTTCTCGCCGTCCGTCAGCGCCTCCACAAGCTCATCCTCCGTGGTCAGCACCGAGATCTTCGAATCATGAACCAGACGGTCATAGCCGACAAACTTTGTCGTGACAGCGGCCGGAATGGACTGATAAACCGTCACGTCCGCGCCCATATAGTTCGTGGTCTTGCGGGCCGCGCGGGCCTTCTCCCGCTGCTCCTTCATGGCGGCCGCAAAGCCCTCCTCGTCAACCTTAAAATTCTTCTCCGCCAGAATCTCGATCGTCAGATCCAGCGGGAATCCATACGTATCATAAAGCTTGAACGCGTCGGCGCCGGACAGCACCGAGCCGCCCTCCGACACCATCTTCTGCTCCATCTCGCTCAGAATCTCAAGGCCCTGGTCGATCGTCCGGTTGAACTTTTCTTCCTCCTCGGAGAGAACCTTTAAGATCATGACCTTCTTCTCTTCCAGCTCCGGATAGCCGTCCTTCGACAGCTCAATGACGGTCTTGGCAAGCTCCGCCATAAAGCGTCCCTCGATGCCGAGGATCCTGCCGTGACGGGCCGCGCGGCGCAGAAGCCGCCGCAGCACGTAGCCGCGTCCCTCGTTGCTGGGCATAATGCCGTCAGAGATCATAAAAGTACAGCTCTTCACATGGTCGGCGATGATCCGCAGGGACACGTCCTTCTTCTCATCCGCCAGATAGGCCGTGCGGGCCATGGCGCAGACCTCGTCCAGAAGCGCCTTGTTCGTGTCCACGGTAAACAGGGAATCCACGTCCTGAACCACCACGGCCAGACGCTCAAGTCCCATGCCCGTATCGATGTTCTTCTGCTTAAGCTCTGTGTAATTGCCGTGGCCGTCATTGTCAAACTGCGTAAATACGTTGTTCCAGACCTCGATATAGCGGTCGCAGTCGCAGCCCACGGTGCAGGTGGGCTTGCCGCAGCCGTATTTCTCGCCGCGGTCATAGTAAATCTCGGAACATGGGCCGCAGGGGCCTGCGCCGTGCTCCCAGAAATTGTCCTCCTTGCCGAAACGGAAGATCTTCTCGGCCGGCACGCCGATCTTCTTGTTCCAGATGTCATAGGCCTCATCATCGTCCAGATAAACGGACGGATACAGACGGTCCGGATCCAGCCCGACTACCTCCGTCAGAAACTCCCAGGACCAGGAAATGGCCTCGTTTTTAAAATAATCCCCGAAGGAGAAATTGCCCAGCATCTCAAAGAAGGTGCCGTGGCGGGCAGTCTTGCCGATATTTTCGATGTCGCCGGTGCGGATGCACTTCTGACAGGTCGTCACCCTGCGGCGCGGCGGAATCTCCTGGCCCGTGAAATAGGGCTTTAAAGGCGCCATGCCGGAATTAATCAACAAAAGGCTGTTATCATTATGGGGCACCAGCGAGAAGCTCTTCATCGCCAGATGACCCTTGCTTTCAAAAAATTCCAGAAACATCTTTCTGAGTTCATTTACGCCATACTTTTCCAATGTCTTGTCCTCCAGTCATATCTGACTTTCTGTATTACGGTTTCTGCTCCGACGCCGCGGACTGCGCCGCCTTCTCAGCATCTTTCTTCTCGCGGAATTTCCGCCCGCAGATAATACCGGCTGCCGCCACCGCTCCCAGTATAACCATCTCGATCAAATTACTCACGATACTTCCCAGAATCGCCGTCATACGCGCCGCCTCCTTCCCGGTTCGTTCTGTCAGAATTCCAATCATCCCTTATCCTATCACAAGAAAACGGATTTAGCAAGACGGGGAACAAAAAAAGATGTTGCCCGCATACATTCGGCTTTTACCGCTCTTTCTCCGTCAAAAGATAACCGTAAAGACTGACCAGCTCATACGCCCGCGCCCGCGTCGTCTCGGCCAGCGACGCCGTATACTCCACGCTCTCCAGCGAGCCGCCCGCCGAATTCTTCGCCGCCTCAACGGCCGCGGCGTCCCGGTCCTTGATCCACTGCCGCTCCGCCATGACCAGCTCCTGGGTCTGTTCTTCGTCCAGATATTTCAGGATCTCATTATAGATCGTATTCAGTTCGCTGTCCCACAGCTTCAGTTCGCTGGCGGCCGAATTTCTGGAATTCGAGGCGGCGCTTCCCGCCTGCGTATCCTGCGTCTCACGTATCTTCTGCATCTGCGCATCCAGCTCCTGCAGGCGGCGCAGGTACGGATTCTCTTCCTGCGCATCCGCCCCCCCGTCAGCGTTTTCGACGATTACCATTTCCGTCCCGCCGTATGCGTCCGCGCCGGCGGTCTCAAGCGGGGACATGGCGCTCATCTGTATATTTGCGGCATACGGTCCCTCCTCCTCGCTTCCTCCGTCCACAGGCGCCAAAACGACCGTCTCCGCATCCGCAGAAGCCTCGCCATCCATGCCGTCCGATCCTGCGTCTGTCTTTTCTTCGTTCACCTTTTCTTCGTCTGTCTTCTCTTCGTCTGCCGGTTCCGCCGCGGCGGTCGTCACCTTAACCAGTTCCTCCCGCTCGTCTGCGGCAGACGCGGAAGTCGCGGCCGGCTCAGGCTCCCGGCTCTCCTCCGCCGCGCCGGCAAGCGATACCGTCACCGCGGACGGTTTGCCCAGCGTGCCCGTCAAATATCCCGTGCAGAGCGTAACCACCGTTCCGATCAGCACCGCCGCAATCAATAGAAAAAGAAATCTGCGGTCTGTCATCCTCATCCCTCATTATGCCATACTTAGATACCTGTACCATAACATAATCCGGATGGAAATGGAATAGACCGCAGAAATAAGTAATATTTTGTAAGTTTATCTTAACATTTACAGAGCTTCCTCCACGCCTTCATCGACCAGAAGATCTTCTCCATCCGCCGCGGACGTGGCCAGCAGATCGCAGCGCTCGTTCAGCGGATTTCCGGCATGTCCCTTGACCCAGATAAAGGTTACCCGGTGGTTCCGCTTCGCCTCAAGGAGCCGCTCCCAAAGATCAATATTCTTTACAGGGCCGCTTTTCCCGCGCCTCCAGTTGTTGCGGACCCAGTTGTCGATCCAGCCCTGATTGAAGGCGTCGGTCAGATACTTGGAATCCGAATAGAGCTCGACCTCGCACGGCCTGTTTAAAGCCTCCAGCCCGGCGATCGCCGCCATCAGCTCCATGCGGTTATTGGTGGTGCGCACATATCCGGCCGATATGGATTTCTCGTACAGATCGCCCTTTCGGTCCACATACTGCAAAATGGTGCCGTAGCCGCCCGGTCCGTCCGGATTTCCCCGCGCCGCGCCGTCCGTGTAAATCATTACCTTCCCCATCGATTGACATACTCCTTTTCAAACCCGCGCCGTTTATCGGTCCCATTTGTCGCAAAGCGAGTGGATCTGATCCGCAAATTTTGCAAGATCCTTGTTGGCTGTGCCCTCGTTCTTCCGAATGACCTGCATGAGGCGTTCGCCTGCGGCCAAAAGTCTCGCAAACACGATGTCGGCGCGTCTCTTGCCCGCGGTCTCTTTTACAACCGGCACTCCCTCGGTCCGCACAAGCCACCGGCCCTCCGCCAGATCGTAGACGGAACCGGAAAACGGCGCAGAGGCCGGAATCTTCTCACCGCGGTTTAGGTACTCGGCAAACGCGTCGCAGACCTTGTCCTCCCCGTGAACCATGAACACCATCTGCGGCTTCGTCTGAAACGCCCGGATCCACGCCAGGAGGCCTTCCCGGTCCGCGTGGCCGCTTAAGCCGGGCAGTTCGGCAATCCGCGCCTCGACGTCGATGGTCTCGCCGAAAATCTTCACGGAAGCGGCCCCGTCCACCAGGGCACGTCCCAGCGTAGCCGCCGCCTGGAAACCGGCGAACACGACGCAGCACTCCGGCCGCCAAAGATTGTGCTTCAGATGATGCCGAATCCGGCCGGCGTCGCACATGCCGGACGCGGAAATAATCACCTTCGGCTTCATATCAAAATTGATCGCTTTGGACTCCTCGCTCGTAACCGCCAGCTTAAGTCCCGGAAACTCGATGGGATTGATCCCCTGCTCCACCAGTTCCTTCGTCTCTTCGTCGTAGCACCGCAGCAGATTCTTCTTGAAAACATGGGTCGCCTCGATCGCCAGCGGACTGTCCACGTAAACCTCGAAGCCGTCATGTCCGTGGATCATGTGATCCATCTTGATCTTCCGCAGAAAATACAGAAGCTCCTGGGTGCGGCCCACTGCGAACGCGGGAATCACCACGTTGCCTCCCCGGTCCAGCGTCTCCTGAATGATCTTCGCAAACCGCGCGATGTGTTCTTCCGTAGTCTTACGTCCGCCCGTCACCTCGTGGCTGCGGTCGCCGTAGGTGCATTCCATAACCACGTAATCCGCTTCACCGATATACTGAGGATCACGTATCAGCGGCTTGTGCTTGTTCCCGATATCGCCGGAGAACACGATCTTCTTCTCCACGCCGTCCTCCCTGCACCAGACCTCGATGGAGGCTGAGCCGAGCAGATGCCCCGCGTCCGTAAAGCGCAGTGAAATATCGTCGTTCAGTTTCACAAGCTCGTCGTATTCCTGCGTTCGAATCTGTTGAAGCACACCCTCCGCATCGTTCAGCGTATAAAGCGGCTCCACCTCCGACCTGCCGGCGCGGCGGGCCTTGCGGTTCTTCCATTCCGCCTCCATCTCCTGAATGTGGGCGCTGTCACGAAGCATAATCCCGCACAGATCGCCGGTCGCCGTCGTCGTTATAATCTCTCCCCGGAAACCTCTCGCGTAAATGAGCGGCAGATAGCCCGTGTGATCGATATGGGCGTGCGTCACAAGCACATAATCGATCTGCGCGTAACTGACCGGCAGTTCCGCGTTTTCATATACATTGACGCCCTGCTCCATACCGCAGTCCACCAACAGCTTTGTCTGACCGCACTCCAGATAATGACAGCTTCCCGTCACCTCATGATCCGCCCCGATAAATGTCAGCTTCATAATGCCTGTCCCCGCTTTCCGCCTTTTCTTCCCGACCTGCTGTTTGTTATTCCAGTCCTGTCCGCGATCGGTATCAATAGTATATCATTTTCCGCCCTGTTTTACAATTAGGTTTGTCGACTGTCAGCCGCGTTCCCCTCCACAAGCTTACGGTCTCAGGCAGCCGGCAGGGCCTCCCCAAATCAGATGTCGGACCTTACCCTTCGCACCCTATCCATAAAGTCCTTGACATACCCGGCGTTCACTTCGCCGTAGGCATCGTGGCCGTTCTTCAGCCAGCTTCCGATGATCACGCCGTCAGAATACCGGAGCTTTTCAGCCACCGTCTCCGAGGTCACAGCGCTGTGAGGCCAGGTCCGCGTCCTCCTTAAGGCTCCTGCCGCTCAATACGGGCTGGTACTTAAAGCGCAGGCCTCCCAAAATGTCGAAGCTCCGGCCCTGGGCGCTCTTTATAAGCCTTTCAGCGTATAGCTTGTCCTTCTCCGGAGGTAAATGGCCGCAGACGGAGTCTATCTGCACAAAGCTGCAGCCATACTCCTTTGCCAGAGCGAAGGCATGCTCATAGTCGCCCAGGATGTTCACCCCATAGAGTTTATCCATAGTAGATGTTCGCCTCCCGGATCATCCGCTCCAGGATGTCCCGTTTTCCCCGCCCCATCAGGTGGAGCATGGCGATAATGGGCTTCTTTTTGTAATCCAGCATAAATCGACCTCCATTCAAGGTTTTTTCCGTCCGTTCCATAGAAAGGTTCACGGTTCCGGCGTCTCTCCCTCATAGATACTCTGATGGATATACCGCCTGTTTTTCTCAAAATCCACCTGCAGCACCGCCATCTGATTGATCCTGGCATCGGTATAGCTTCCCTCGACGGGGACGCTCTCCTGCACGATCTCAAAGGCCGCCGCGCCGGGCAGAAGCAGGCTCAGGCGCATACATTCCTCCCTGGTGAGATTCGTCGTCAGACTGGCAGGCAGGCGGTTCACAAGCTCGCCGAAGTGACCAAGCAGGGCTGCCGGAGCCCGCTTCACCAGCGCGGACAGCACCTTCCTCTGCCGTCCGGTACGCGCAAAATCCGTACCGATATAGCGGTTCCGGCAATAAGCAAGCGCCTGCGGACCGTTCAGATGAAGCGTACCGCTCAAGGTTTCGTCCAGATAATCCGTACCGGCCGGCCGGTTCTCCAGCATATTGTACTCCGCAAGATAGCCGTTGACATAGATGACCTCCTCATTGGTCAGCTCCAGATCGACGCCGCCCGCCGCGTCTACGAGATAGGAAAACGCCTCAAAATCCACGATCACATACCGGTTTACGTCGATATCAAAATTCCGTTTCAGCGTATCCATCAAAAGCTCCGCGCCGCCGTAGGAATACGCCATATTCAGACGGTTATTGTCGTGTCCCGCAATCTCCACATACATATCCCGCAAAAAGGACGTCAGAAAAATCTTGCCCGTCTTTTTGTTGATGGACAGCAAAAGCATGGCGTCCGACCGTCCCCTGTCTCCATCCTCCCTGGAGTCGTTGCCGATCAGCAGTATATTGACAACGCCGTCCGTCTCCGCGATCGCATCCGTCCCGGAACCCGCGGAAACGTAATTGACCCGGTCGTACACCGCGTTGACCGTATACAGCCAGAAACCGGCCGCCGCGCCCACAAGCAGAAGCAAAAGCAGCAGGAGCCTTTTGAAATGGAAACGTTTCCTTTTTCTCCTTTTTCCGGAAGAGGCCCGCCGCGAGCTTCTCTCCCCGAATTCATCCGAAACCGCCCGCCGCGCCCGTCTCTCTTCAAATTCGTCTTCTATGTAATCGTCTTCCCAGCCGTCCTCATCCGCGGCATCATCCTCCCAGTCGTATTCCTCTCCGGTATCATCTTCCCAGTCGTCTTCCCAGCCGTCCTCGTCCCCGGCATCCCTGTACGCTGCAGGCCCTGCGCGCCTCTCGTCCTCCGTCCAAAGCATATCCAGACGAATCTCCGGCTCCGGCGCTCTGTTTCTTCTATCTGTCTGTCTCATATTTCGGTCAGAATCCCTGTTCATGTCTTTTCTCTCTGCGAATACTCATTTAAGGACTGTCTTCCGAAGTATTCCGCGCCTCCCTATAGAGTATAACGCATACAGAAGAAAAAAGATAGCAGAACTTAGATAATAATGCAGATCATTCCCCCGTTGGAATCGTTGATAATCTTCTGCAGGGCGTCCTGCAGCTTCACCTGACATTCCTCCGTAAGCTGCGCCACCTTGGCCTGAATGCCGTCCTCCACAATCTGTTCGATGGATTTGCCGAATATATTCGTCTTCCAGACCCCTTCCTCGCTCTCCGACGCATTCTGTTTTATGTACGCGATCAAGTCCTCCGCTTGCTGCTGGCTGCCCACGATCGGCGCGATCTCCGTCTCGATATGGGCTTTGATCATATTGATGGAGGGCGCCTCGGCCCGCATCTTCACGCCGTACTTGTTGCCGTGGCGAATCACCTGGGGCTCATCCAGGACAATCTCCGACCGCTCCGGCGTCACCACGCCGTAGCCGCGCAGGCGCACCTGGGCAAGCGCATTCTGCACTTTATCGTATTCCTTCTTCATCTTCGCCAGGCCCCCCAGCGTCTGCATCAGCTGATATTCGCCCTCAATCGGGATTCCCACATAGTCGCTCAGAATCCGGTAATAATATCCGTCGTCCACCTCCACGGCGACATTTACGGTTCCGTCAGCCAGATTTACCTGATCCGCCTTCATCCCCCGCACGGCCTCCGCCGCGGCGGCCGCGAGCGCCGACGCCACGTCCTTCATCTGGGTCACCTTTCCCATAAGCTCCTTAACCGCCGCGATCACACCTGCTTTCAGCCAGTGGTCTGCCGGCAGAATCTCCATCCATCTGGGAATCCGGAAATTGATCTGCGTCACCGGAAATTCATCCAGCACCATCTGCAGAATACGGAAAATATCCTCCTTGCGCAGCTGTTCGCAGTTGACCGGAAGCACCGACACGCGATATTTTGTCTCCAGCTCCTTCGCAAGCTTTTCCGTCTCCTCAGAATACGGCTTTGTGGAATTCAACAGCACCAGAAACGGTTTGCCGAGGCCCTTAAGCTCCTCGACCGTCCGTTCTTCTGCCGGCACATAGGCCGCCCGTTTGATATCGCCGATGCTTCCGTCCGTCGTCACCACCAGGCCGATGGTGGAATGGTCGGTGATCACCTTGCGCGTCCCGATCTCCGCCGCCTTCGTAAACGGGATCTGATAATCGTACCAGGGCGTCTTCACCAGGCGTTCGCTGTCATTCTCCACATGCCCCGCGGCCCCATCCACCATGAAGCCGACGCAGTCGATCAGGCGCACCTTGGCGGACGCCGTGTCGTCCAGCTTAATCAGCGCGGCCTCCTTCGGGATAAATTTGGGTTCCGTCGTCATGATCATTTTGCCCGCAGCGCTCTGGGGCAGTTCGTCCCTGGTCTGTGTCCTCGCATGTTCGTCTTCCATGCCGGGGAGTACCATCAGTTCCATGAATCTCTTGATAAACGTGGATTTACCGGTGCGCACCGGGCCGACCACGCCCAGATAAATCTCGCCGCCTGTCCGGGCTTTGATGTCCCGGTATACCGAATACATTTCCATAAAAATAACCCCCTTGCTGTGGTGGTACAAATATATGCAGCAAGGGGAATTTTGTATGACTGTTTTCCTTTCCGGGAATGTGCGTTTACTCGCTCAGATATGCCTTCTTCACCTGTTCATTGTCCATCATCTCATGGGCGTCGCCGCTCAGGACAATCTTCCCGGTCTCAAGCACATACGCCTCATCCGCGATGGACAGGGCCTTCTTCGCGTTCTGCTCCACCAGAAGAACCGTGGTGCCGCTCTTGTGGATTTCCTTGATAATGTCGAAAATCTCATTCACATAGATCGGCGACAGGCCCATGGACGGCTCGTCCATCAGCATCAGCTTCGGCCGCGACATAAGCGCCCGGCCCATAGCCAGCATCTGCTGTTCGCCGCCGCTTAGGGTTCCGGCCGGCTGGTTCTTGCGCTCCTCCAGACGGGGGAAACGCTGATAGATGCTCTTTAAGGTTTCCTCCACCTCCGTCTTGTCCCTGCGGGTATATGCGCCCATCCGCAGGTTCTGTAAAACCGTCATCTCCGCGAAGACCCGTCTGCCTTCCGGCACGTGGGCGATACCCATGGACACCAGCTTATAGCCGGGAACTCTCGTGATATCGGTTCCGTTATAAATGATCTTGCCTGCCTTGGCCGGAATCAGTCCCGTGATCGTCTGCAGCGTCGTGGTCTTGCCGGCGCCGTTGGCGCCGATCAGCGCGATGATCTCTCCCTGGTTTACCGTAAAGGAGATTCCCTTGATGGCCTGGATTACGCCGTAATAGACTTCCAGGTCTTTGACTTCCAGTATCGCCATGTCCTCTCCTCCTACTCTCCGAGATACGCCGTGATCACGCGGCGGTCGTTCAGCACTTTCGAGGTCTCGCCCTGGGCCAGCACCTGGCCGAAGTTGAGCACCGTCAGCCTCTCGCAGATACCCGCTACCAGCTTCATATCATGCTCGATCAGAAGAATCGTCATGTTGAATTTCTCACGGACGAAACGGATGGTCTCCATCAGTTCCGCGGTCTCGTTCGGGTTCATGCCTGCCGCCGGCTCGTCCAGAAGAAGAAGCTTCGGATCGGTGGCAAGCGCCCGCGCAATCTCCAGCTTTCGCTGCTTGCCGTAGGGAAGGTTGGACGCCTTGTAATCGCACTCCTTGTCCAGGTCAAAGACGGACAGAAGCTCCATCGCCCGCTCGTTCATCTCTTTCTCGACCCTATAGAAGGAAGGCAGACGCAGGATGCCCTCCAGCGTGGAGTACCTGTGGTGGTTATGAAGGCCCACCTTGACATTATCCAGAACGCTCAGCTCCTTAAAAAGACGGATATTCTGGAATGTCCTGGCGATACCCTCCTGATTGATCTCAATGGTCTTCCTGCCGGTAATGTTCTTGCCGTCCAGAAGAATCACGCCGGTGTCCGGCTTATATACGCCGGTCAGCAGGTTGAATACGGTAGTCTTGCCGGCGCCGTTAGGGCCGATCAGACCGTAGAGCTGACCTTTCTCAACGACTACGTTGAAGCCGTCCACGGCTTTCAGGCCGCCGAAGGAAATGCTGAGATTTTTGACTTCCAGGGTCGGAGCCGCGTCAGACTTTTCTGTCCCGGCTGTTTGGCCTGCGGCCGCACGGGTTTTGTCCGCGCCGGCTGTCCGGTCGGCAGCAACAACCGCTTTCGCGGACTTACCGGTCCTGCGCGTATTCATTTCCGCCATCTCACGCCACCTCCTTCTTCGCGCCGCCGCGCAGCCTGCTCATGACCACGGAACGAAGCTCGATGGCCTTCGGGCTCGAATTGAAGACCGTCATAACGATCAGCACGATGGCGTAGATCAGCATACGGTAATCGTTGAGTCCGCGCAGCAGCTCCGGAAGCGCCGTCAGAAGCATGGCCGCGATGATGGAGCCCCGCATATTGCCGAGGCCGCCCAGCACAACGAACACCAGAATCAGGATCGACTTGTTGTAGCCGAAGTTGTTGGAGGATGCCTGCAGCGTGGACAGGCTGTGGGCGTAGAGCACGCCGGCCATGCCCGCCAGGGCCGCCGAGATGGAGAACGCCATCAGCTTGTATTTGGTAATATTGATACCGATGGACTCCGCCGCAATCCGGTTGTCGCGGATGGACATGATCGCCCGCCCGGTTCTCGAATGGATCAGGTTCAGCACGATAAACAGCGTCAGCAGAAGCAGCAGGATGCCGATCGTAAAGGTGGCCGCCCGCGGCGTCCCCGTAATGCCCTGCGCTCCCTTTATGAGAACCACCCCTGTCTCCTTATCCATCCCAAGGGAGGTGGTATCTTTCATGGAAAAATGAAATCCGGCAGCGTCGCGCCCCACATAGAGGACGTTGATCAGATTCTTGATGATCTCGCCGAAGGCCAGCGTCACGATGGCGAGATAGTCGCCTTTCAGCCGCAGAACCGGAATGCCGATCAGCAGGCCGAATACTCCTGCCACAACCGCGCCAAGAATCAGCGCCATAAAGAAGCGAAGCCCCACGCTGGGAACCGCCGTCTCCAGGCAGTTGGTAAGAAACGCGCCGGAGAACGCGCCCAGACACATGAATCCCGCGTGGCCCAGGCTCAGTTCTCCCAGGATGCCCACGGTCAGATTCAGCGATACCGCCAAAATCGCGTACATACAGAGCGGCACCAGAAGGCCCTTAAACAGACTGGTCAGATGGCCAGTCTTATCCATCACCTGGATCACAACCCAGAACAGGACGACCATCCCATAGGTGACCGCATTCTGAATTCTCACTTTGTTCTTCGTCATGTCCGTCACCTACACTTTCTCATTGATCTTCCTGCCCAGGATGCCGGTAGGACGCACCAGAAGCACAATGATCAGTACCGCGAACACGATAGCGTCCGACAGCTGGGAGGAAATATACGCCTTTGACAGGTTCTCGATGACGCCCAGGATAACGCCGCCGATCAGGGCCCCCGGAATCGATCCGATGCCCCCGAACACGGCCGCCGTAAACGCCTTGATGCCGGGCATGGAGCCTGTATAGGGGGTCAGGGACGGATAAGCCGAACAGAGCAGCGCTCCGGCGATGGCCGCCAGCGCCGAACCGATGGCAAATGTCACCGCGATGGTCTTATTCACGTCGATGCCCATCAGGGACGCCGCGCCGCGGTCCTCGGAGACCGCCAGCATGGCCTGTCCGATCTTTGTCTTATTGATAAACGCGGTCAGCGCGATCATAATGATGATACAGCTGATGATCGTCACGATCGTCGTGGAGGATATGGTAAGCGCGCCTCCCGCCAGCACCAGGTTCGGCAGCGTCACTACCGACGTAAACTGCCGCGGGTTGGAGCCGAATACCAAAAGCGCGATATTCTGAAGGAGGTAGCTGACGCCGATCGCCGTAATCAGAACCGCCAGGGAAGACGCCTCGCGAAGCGGCCGGTAAGCCACTCTCTCCGTCGTCACACCCAGAACCGTACATGCCGCTACGGCGGCAATAATGCCGAGAAGCGGCGGCATTCCAAGTGTACTCACGATCGTAAAAATCACGAAACCGCCGACCATGATGATGTCCCCATGGGCGAAATTCAGCATTCTGGCAATACCGTAAACCATGGTGTAGCCCAGGGCGATGATCGCGTAGACCGCGCCTAAGCTGACGCCGCTGATAAAATATGACAGAAATCCCATATCTGTCCTCCCTCTCTCTGGATTCTTTCGTAAAACTTCTGCGGATGCTCCCGCAAAATTTCTACTCAGTATTCCCGCAAAAAACTTTCGCACAGCATCCCGTCCGCGCATACAGATGTTTTTCCACGCCAAACACAATATCAAGTAAAATTATAACATATGTAAAAAAGGCGCGCAAGATTTTTCATTCACAAAATGGGGCCGTGAAAATGGGGCCGCCTGTTACAGCGACCCCACGTTGGATCTCATTTGATCAAAGCATATTCCGAATTATTTTACCGGCAGGATTCCATTGATACCGCCGCGCCGCAGCCATTACTGCATCACGTAGACGCCGTCCACGATCATGGCAGCCTTCGGAGCCTTGTTGGGCTCGCCGGCCGCGTTCCAAGTCATGCCAGCGCCGGTCAGACCGTCGATGGTGATCTCCGTCATAGCGGTCTTCATCGCCTCGCAGATATCGGAGACGCTCATATCCGGCGTAACGCCGCTCTTCTCTACCGCAGCCTTGATCGCGTATACCGCGTCGTAAGCGTCGGCTGCGAACTGGTTCGGAGTCTCGCCGTAAGCGGCCACATACGCATCCGTAAACGCCTTGCTGGATTCCTCTGTCGCGGAGAACGGAGTCAGCAGCATAACGCCCTCAGCCAGGGAGGTATCAAAATTCTCTACAGACAGGATACCGTCCATGCCGTCCACGCCGAAGAAGATCGGGTCATAACCCATGGAATCGGCCTGGCTCAGAACAATGGAAGCCTCCTGATAGTAGAAGGGGCAGAACACCAGCGTAGCGCCCGCGTCTTTCGCCTTGGTCAGCTGTACGGAGAAATCCGTCGCGTTGTCGGCGGTGAAAGCTTCATCGGCAACAATGTTCAGGCCCTGGTTGGCAGCCTCCTCCACGAACGCCTCGCGGATACCGGTGGAATACTCGGTGGAGCTGTCGTAAATGATCGCCACATCCGTAGCAAGCTGATGCTCGCCGATATACTGGGCAGCGGCGGCACCCTGATCCGGGTCAGCGAAGCAGACACGGAACACATTGTCAGGAGCCACGCACTCCACGGCGGAGCCGGACGGAGTGATCTGGAACATATTGTCGACCTCGGTCTCAGCCGCTACCGCGATACAGGGAGCGGACGTAACGGAACCGATGATCATCTGTACGCCCCAGTCCTTTAAGGTGTTGTAAGCGTTGACGGACTTCTGAGCATCATGCTCGTCGTCCTGCGCGTTCATCTCGATCATGATGCCGTCGCCGATGCCGCCGGCCGCATTGACCTCGTTAACAGCCAGCTCTACCGCGTTGCGGACGCCCTGTCCGTAAGCGGCAGCCGGTCCTGTAAGCGGTCCGATCACGCCGATCTTCAGTGTGCCCGCGCTTTCCGCGCCGGCTTCCGTCTCAGCAGCGGCCGCTGTCGTATCATCCGCTGCCGCGGCAGTCGTCTCAGCAGCTGCGGCAGTCGTCTCGGAAGACGCGGCAGTCGTCTGAGTATCCCCGGAACCGCCGCCACAGGCAGTCAGGGAAGCGGCCATCACAATAGCCATACCTAATGCTAATGCCTTTTTCATAATTGTTTCCTCCTCATTTTTTTTTGCCGGACTGTTTCCGGCGCGCGCAACCGCGCTTTTTTGTCAGTTTTTAAGGATGAATTTCCCCAAAAAACTTTCAATATTATAAATCCATTCTTTGCAAATGTCAACGCTTTTCTTGTACAATCTTGTGACACGTCAGCGTGATGAAGCAGAGAAAAAGCCGCCTAATCGGATCATGACGTTTACAGTGTCATCCATCCGATCAGGCGGCAGCTTAAACCTCTGCTCTAAGAGATCACGAAGCAGTCCGCGTAGAACGCTCCCGCGTCTGAGATCCCCGACGTGTCCAGCACGAGGCTTCTGCCCCGCTGTGTAAATTTCACCTCTTCGCCGGTGCGCATGAGCGTCACCTTCGAGGCCGTCCTTTTAAACTCCAGGTGGATCTGCGCCGGCAGGCGCACCTCATCCTCATACAGGAAGAACGCGAAGGTCTTCTCTCCCCTGCGGGTATAGCGAATCTTCCAGTATTCATAAGGCGCCGCCGCTTCCGTCCCATAAATGCCGTCGCCGTGGATGCGAAGCCACCTGCCCATATCCTTTATGGAGCGGACGCCGCCCGCGGGGAGCTTGCCGTCCGGCTGCGGCGACAGATTCAGCGCCAGATTTCCGCCGCGGCTGACCACGTTCAGAAGAAGGTGCACCAGCTCACGGCCGGATTTGAAGTGGTCGTCATAGCGGAATCCAAAGTTTTCCCCGACCGTCGCGCAGGTCTCCCAGGGAATAAACATCGGCTTCTCCGGAACCTGCTGTTCCGGCGTGACGATATTTTCAAATTCCCCGTCCACCGTGCGGTCGCAGACGATCAGATGCGGCTGAGGACCGTTCCGAAGCTTCCCGACGATCTCTCCCAGACGGATATCCTGTCCCCGGTTATCCGGGCGCACCCAGCCGCCGTCCAGCCACAGGCAGTCGATCCTGCCGTAGCGCGTGCCGATCTCCTCAATCTGGGTATGGGTATATCTGACAAACTCCTCCCAGAGCTCGGGGTGCTCCTCCACCGAATAGTTCAGATTCCGCGTCGGCGCGTCGCCGAAGGCCCGGTGCCAGTAGGCGTCCGAATGCCAGTCCGGCTTGGAGAAATACGCGGAGATCGCCATCCCGCGATTCCTAAATTCGTCAAAGAGACATTTCGTAATATCCGCGTAGGGACTTTCGGAAAACGGGCAGGACGGATCCGTGATCTTATAATCGGTGGCCTGGGTATCGTACATACAGAATCCGTCGTGATGCTTGGTGGTAAACAGCAGATACCGAAACCCGCATTCCTTCGCCAGATCCGCAATCTTGTCCGGGCGGAACTTGACCGGGTTAAAAGTCTTATTGGCATTCCAGTACTGCTTCTTAAAGGTCGCTGTGTCGGTCCAGTCGATCTCCGCCTGCGACCACGCCGCATCCTCGTCGCAGAGCGCCCAGGACTCGTAGGTCCCCAGCTGACATCCCGGACTGAAATGCATCATAAATCCCAGTTTCAGTCCCATGAACCATTTCAGGTGCTCACGCACCGCCTCCTCCTTCGGGGGGACATATCGCTCGGCAGTGGTATAATCATGGACTCCGCCGACTACGATCTCATTTTCATCCATAGTGCTCCTCCTCTTCTGAACCTTCCGCAGCCGGGCGGCAGAAGATGCCTGTCAGCGGATGTCGTATACGCTGCTGATCGTGATCCCTTCCGGTTTTCCTTCGAGAATCCTAATTCTGCGCGTCCCGCCGTTTAAGTCAAAATAATTGTCCTCCAGCCGCAGATCATCCTTCTCATTTAAGATCCGCACGCCCCTCGCGAAGCAGTCCGCGCTTATGACAAGCTCTCCGTCTTCCACGCTCACATGAAACGCCGGCCTGCGGAAATGGAAATACTTCGGGAAACAGAACAGCGCGGTTCCCTGCGAGACGATTTCCCCGTCCGCCTCCATCTGGTAGCTTACGTAATTCTCGAACACATCCGCGTCCGGCAGCTCCACCTTGTCAAGCCATGTCGAGGACATCGGCGGCAGGACCATCCCGCATTCTTCCGAACGCAGAATCTGCGCGGCCGCGTCGCGAAGCTGCCAGCGGACCGTCACGTTTTTCTCGCGAAGCGTTTCGTTGGACGCGCAGAGGCGGATGGATTTCTCATAGTCAAACGGCTGCAGATTCAGGTTCGGCATCTGGGTATGCATACCCTCCTCCTCGCAGGACAGCAGAAGAGGCGCAAAGAACCGCTTTGCAGAGTACATAACCGCCTTCCATCTTCCGAAATAATCCACCATGGCCCAGCTGGCTACCGGCCAGCAGTCGTTGAACTGCCAGATCACCGCGCCCATGCAGCGGCCGCGGTTTCTCCTGAAGTGTTCCACGCCGTAGCGCATCGCCTCCGCCTGCATGAGCTGGGAGGCGTAGATGACCATATCAAAACTGTTGGGATACAGGAAGGTCTGCTCCATGTAACGCATGACCGTGCCGTTGCCAAAAGCGCACCGCTGATGTTTTTCCATCACGTAGGAGAAAATATTCCGGTCCTCCGGCTCCGTAAAGGTCTCGACGGTCTTAAGCGCCGGCAGCGACTCAAAGCCGAATTCCGACATATACCGCGGGAAGAGCCGGCGATAGGCGGAAAACGGCAGGCCGCCGTGCCATACACTCCAATAATGGACGTCGCCCCGGTTTTCATCGTTGGGCTTGTCAAAACCTCCGCCGCAGGACGGGCTCGCGGGCCAGTAAGAGGTCTGCGGGTCGTATTTTTTAAGCACCTTCGGAATCAGATACTCATACATCTTGACATAATCACTGTAACGGATCGGATTATCGCACCAGACCTTCTTATCGTCGGCGAGGAACAGCTCCATCTCATTGTTGCCGCACCAAAGCCCCAGCGAGGCGTGATGGCGGATGCGCTTCACATTGTCGATAAACTCCGCCGTGATATTGGCCTCAAACTCTTCCGTCAGGTCGTAGACACAGCAGGCAAACATGAAATCCTGCCAGACGACCAGTCCGAACTCGTCGCAGGCGTCGAAGAAGAAATCATCGGGGTAATAGCCTCCGCCCCAGACGCGGACCACATTGAAATTGGCGTCCTTCGCGGCGGCAAGAAGCTTTCTGGTCTTCTTCGCGTCCACGCGCGCCACCAGACTGTCCATCGGAATGTAATCGGCGCCCATACCGAAGAACGGTACGCCGTTCACCTCGTGCGCAAACGTCTCTCCGTAGGAATCCTTTACGCGGTGCAGTGCCATCGTCCGAAGGCCGATGCGGCGCTCCCAGACGTCGAGAACCTCTCCGCCTTCCGTATCATTCTCCCCGCAAAGCAGCTCCACACGCACGGTATAAAGCGGCTGCGCGCCCAGACCGTTGGGCCACCAAAGCTGCGGACGGTCGATCACAATCTCAGACGGGCTGCACGGATAGACCTTCTCGCCTCCCTCCGGGTCTGTCACTGTCACGCGGTAGGTGAGTGCCCCAGCGCGTGTCCGGTCATTCTCTGCTGTCATGCCGCAGCAGCCATTCCCCGCGGCGGCCGCCGCGCCGGCGCCAATCTCCACGGTCTTTGACAGGCCGCAGCCGGCCTCCGCGGCCGTCTCCGCCGCGACTGTCAGTTCCAGCCGTACCCTTCCTTCTTCATGCTTCTGGGCAATATAGACGCTGTCCAATCTCGCTTTTTCGATTCCAACCAGGCTTACCTGCCGGTAGATTCCCGCATCCGGGAGGTGCGGCGCCCAGTCCCATCCGAACATGCAGTGGGCCTTTCTAAGACGCGGCATTCCCTTCATGCCGTTGGCGTCGCCCGGAATCGGGTTTTCCCCGTAGCTCTCGGCAATAAACTTTGTCGGCGAATGCAGCACGACGGAAAGTTCATTGCCATCGGGTCTCAGAAGCCCCTTCACCGGAAACTCCCAGACCCGGTGCATATTCTCCGCCTCTCCCACAAACTCCCCGTTCAGCTTGACCGTAGCCAACGTGTCGATGCCGTCGAAGCGCAGCAGAACCTGATCGCATCCCAGAAGCTCTTCCGATACGCCGAACACCGTGCGGTACTCGTAATCCCGGTCAATTAGCGGAAGCGTCTTAAGCTCATTGTCCCTATAGAACGGATCGTCGATCCGTCCGTTCTTAAAAAGATCCAGATAGACGCTTCCCGGCACCGCGGCCTTCAGATATTCACTGGTGCCGCATTCGCGCAGCTGCCAGCCATCCTGCAATACTTGTTTTCTCATCGTTCTCTCCCCATCTGATCTGTCATTTTATTTCCCGCCGATCGAAACCGTCAGGCAATGCACCTTCTGTCCGGTCAGCGCCTCCGAGCGCCGGTCCGGTCCCTGGCCGCCCACGTACACGAACGCTTCCCCGGTATGTACATGGAAATGTCCGTCCTCATCGTAAAGGCCGAACGCCTCCCTCGGAAGCGTGATCTCCACGCTTTTCTCCTCGCCAGGCGCAAAACGTACCTTGCGGATGCCCTTCAGCTGGGCGTTGGGCGTACCCTGTCCGGGAATCTTCACATAGACCTGAACGGTCTCGGCGCCCGCCATGGAACCTGTGTTTTTCACAAGCGCACGGATCGTTACCGCCGCAGCTTTCCCATCCGGGCAGCCGCTTCCCGCCGCGTCCGGTCCGCAGGCCGCGTCTTGGCTGCAGGTTGCCTCCTGGCTGGAGGCCGCGTCCGGTCCGCAACTTTTGGCTGTCTCCGGCCGTTCCGAAGCTGCCTCCGCATAAACCTTCTCATACGAAAAGCTTGTGTACGAGAGCCCGTAGCCGAAGGGATACAGCGCCTCATTCTCCATATACCGGTATGTACGCCCTTTCATGCTGTAGTCCTCAAAATCCGGCAGCACATCGTCCGCATGATAGAACGTCACCGGAAGCTTCCCCTCCGGGCAGACATCTCCGAACAAAATCTTCGCGATGGCCTTCCCGCCGCAGGCGCCCGGATACCATCCCTGCAGAATCGCCGGCACATGCTCCTGCGCCCAGTCTACCGCCAGCGCGCTTCCGGACAGAAGTAGAAGGACTACCGGCTTTCCGCTCTCGCAGGCCGCTTTAAGCACCTCCTGCTGGAGTCCCGGCAGGTTAAGATCCGGCTTATCGCCGCTTCCGTACTCGTTGTTGGCGTCGCCTTCCTCCCCCTCGATGCTCGCGTCAAGGCCGAGACAGACCACAATCACGTCGCTGTTGTCGCAGACGCCCTTCACCTCGCTCATACGGTCGTTGGCGGCAGCAAGTCCGCTGGTCCTGTCCTTATACAGATGGCAGCCCTCCGAATACATGACTCTCGCCCGGTCGCCCACGTAATCCTGAATTCCCTCCAGAACCGTCCAGTAATGGGACGCCGTTCCCTCGTAATTGCCCACCAGCGCCCTGCGGCTGTCCGCATTGGGGCCGATGACGCCGATTGTCCTGATCTCGGAGAGGTTAAGCGGAAGCAGACCTCCTTCATTTTTCAGAAGCACCACGCACCGCGAAGCGGCTTCCTCATTCAGCCGCCGCATCGGTTCGCTGTCCACCACCGTATAGGGGATCCGGTCGAAGGGGTTGTCTTCCCTACGGTCGAGCACGCCAAGCTTGATCCGGGTCGCAAAGAGCCTCTCCACCGCCTCGTCGATGCGCTTCTCCGATACCTTTCCTTCCTCCACGGCCTGTTTCAGGAAATAGAACATCTTGCCGCAGTTTAAATCGCAGCCGTTCTCCATCGCCAGGGCCGCCGCATCCTTGTAGGTCGCGGCCACATGATGGCCGTCGCAGATGTCCTGAATCGCGCCGCAGTCGCTGACAAAATGCCCCTCAAACCCGAATTCATCCCGGATGATCTCCTCGATCAGCTCATGGTTCGCGCAGCAGGGCACGCCGTTGACACGGTTATAAGCACCCATGACCGCCTCCACATGGCCTTCCTGGACGCAGGCCTTAAACGCCGGCAGATATGTCTCATAGAGATCCTGACGGCCGACGACGGCGTTGAAGCCGTGGCGGACGCCCTCCGGGCCGCTGTGTACCGCCAGATGCTTGGCGCAGGCCGCCGCTTTCAGATACTTCTCATCATGCCCCTGGATTCCCTTTACGAACCTCACGCCCATGCGGGAGGTCAGATACGGATCCTCGCCGAAGGTCTCATGTCCTCTGCCCCACCGCGGATCACGGAAAATATTTACATTGGGGGACCAAAAGGTCAGCCCTTTATAGATATCCGTGTCGTCCTTGGCCTGCTGGAGATTGAATTTGCCGCGGGCCTCCGTCGAGATTGCGTCGGCGATCTCCTCGATCAGATCCTCGTCAAAGGTCGCCGCCAGCCCGATGGACTGGGGAAATACCGTCGCCACTCCCGCGCGGGCCACGCCGTGCAGCGCCTCGTTCCACCAGTTATAGGCCTTAACGCCCAGCCGCTCGATTGCCGGCGCGTTAAAGAGCGTCTGGAATATCTTCTCCTCCAGACTCATCTGGCTGACCAGCGCTTTTGCGCGTTCGCGGCACTGCTCTAACCGTTCCTTATTCTCTGTCAATTCCATAATGCCTCTGCCTCCAAGCAAATCTTTCGTTTCCTCGTTATTTATACCATACATTCCGCAAATAATCCATACCTTGTTTTACTGTCCGCATGGAAATACAAAAAACGCGTCACTGGCGCGTTTTTTGTATACTGATATAAACAGAAAGCGTGCCGGTGGCACGCTTTCTGCAATACTGATGTTCAGCATACGGCCGGCCGCACGAAGCGGCTCCTCCGCATACAGCAAGTTTGAAACACTTTGCATCAATCTCCGCCAAGACCGCTTCTGGCCGCGCCCTGTACGAAACGTTTCTGCACGAAGCAGTACAGGATGATCAACGGCAGTACGACTAACAGCGAGCAGGCTGAGATAACGGCCGTCTGCACATACGGGTTGGACGGGTCGATCTGGGACAGCCATGCCGAATTGGACTTGGCCGCCGTGTCGATGCTCCAACGGATGTTGGACTGCAGAGCGCTGTAGTGATAGGCCAGGTTATACTGGCTCGGGTTCAGCAGGCTGGAGTAATAGGTATCGGTATAGTTCCACAGGAAGCTCAAAACCGAAACCGTCAGGATGGAACCGGACATACTGGGCATCACGATCCTAAAGAACGTGGTCAGGAAGCCGGCGCCGTCCACGTGGGCAGCCTCCTCCACAGAAATCGGGAGTCCGCGGATGCCCTGGCGCAGGAAGTAGATGTAAAGACCGCTTCTCACGCCCATGCCCAGGCCTGCCAGGATAAACTGGGATACCGGTTTGTTCAGCAGATTCAGCGGTTTGCCGGTCACCGCCTTAATGATTCCGAAGATATCGAAATTCCGGAAGGCGGAATACTGGGCAAGCATGATCGCGTCGGGCGGCACCACGATGGTCAGAACCACGAAGAAGAACAGGATGTTGCTGCCCTTAAACTTCAGTCTCGCGAACGAGTAGGCGGCCAGACCCGCAGACAGAACCTGCAGGAAGGTCAAAGCGATCGTCATCACCATCGTGTAGCCTAAGCTCTTCCAGAAATCCATCAGGTTCCTGGACAGCGCCATCTCCATGAACAGCGTGGATACCTTCTGCGGAATCCACATCGTGGATTTGTCGGCCAGAACATTAGGATCCGTCAACGCGTCCTTCGCCAGCGTCCACAGAGGCGTGATCACGACAAAACCGAGGCAGATCAGGATCACATACCGGAACAGGGCCACGAGGAACCGGCGGACCTTCTTCTGGATCGTGTACTTGGACAGACGTCCCTTCTTTAAGTCTACCCAGAAGCTGATTCCGGCTGTCTCCTCAGCCATTCGCAGTCTTTCTTTTCGGCTCATCTTAGTCATAGTAGAACACCCCCTTGGATACAATGCCGCAGATAATTCCGATGGTGGCCAGAGTAAGGGCAAAGTACACAAAGCTCATGGCCGCGCCGTAGCCGTAATACTGGCTGGCGCCCTGGAATGTCTGAGAGCGGATGTATTCTGCAAGAACCACATCTTTACCGTTTAAGGTAACCTCAGCCGTCGCGAAGGACTCCGCGATACTGTATACCAGGCATACCAGGATGGTCGGGGAGACCATCGGAAGCGTGATCTTACAGAAGGTTTCAAATGACGTACATCCTTCCATCTGGGCAACCTCGTAAAGACTCGGGGAGATTGCCTGAAGGCCGGATAAAAACAGCAGGATCTGCACACCGCAGGTCGTGATGACCGTGAAGATATTCTCCACATAGCTGGTAAGCAGAGAACTGATCTCCTGCGGGATACCGGAATTTACGACCAGCTCCGTCAGCCATTCCATGTTCATGACCGATTCGGAGGTCTGGGTCGTCAGCGACGCCTCGCTCAAGTTGAAGGTCGCGATACCGGTCGCCAGGATGATCGGGATCACGAAGATCGCCCGGAAGAATCCTCTCCCTTTGTATTCTCCGTTCAGCATGATCGCGATGAACAGGGAAAGGAAGATCTGGAACGGAAGCTCCGTCAGCATGTTGAGGAACGCTTCCGTCAGCATCCGGGTGAAATCCGGGTTCACCGTCAGCACATACTTGAAGTTCTCCAGTCCGATAAAGGTTCCGGTAAAACTGGTATCGGTCAGCTGCATGCTGCTTAAGGAGTAGCGCAGCGTATTCACCATAGGCCTAAGGAAGAAGAAAATCAAGCCGATCAACCATGGGAGCAGAAAAATTACGCCCCATAACGCAGTCTTTTTCTCGAAATCCATCTTCTTGTAGGAGAAACTGAAGGATTTCTTAACTGCTTTGTTCTTGTTCTTTTTCATCTTAGCTCCTCCTTATTGAATCACGTAACTGAGTGCTGGCACCGAAACCCCATCGATGGTCTCATCCACGTCGCTGTAATTGAAGTACACCTTCGCGCCGTTGGAGTAAGTCACGATCCGCAGGTATTCATTGCGGTCATACAGCTCATGCTCGGTGATCACAGCGTCCTTCGTCGCGTTGAAGAAGGTCTGATAGTCATTGTAATACTTGACGATACGGTCCTTCCAGTAGCTGTAATCTACCGCGAAGTAATTCTCCTGCTCCGTCTGGGACAGAAGCGAGCTGTCGTTGTACATGAGCGAGAATTTCGGAGCGCTGCCGCCCTCCAGCACATGCATGAAGTTGGCGTCCACATCCGTACTCTCTAAGTTCAGGGACTCGGAGGAATATGTCTTATATCCGTTCAGAACCATCTCCATGAACGGAATGGACGCGTCGAAGATTCTCATGCCGCTGTCCTCTGTCGGAATATCCGTCAGGTAGTTACTGTAGGCGTAAGCGTCGCTGGCCGGGTTGGAAAGCATGATGGTCATGCCGTCCGTCAGCTGGGCGACCGCTCCGTCCATGATCTGCCGTCCGGTGGATGGCGAGACCTGCTTCTCCTGATAGTT
>CANRHU010000049.1 GCA_947630485.1 uncultured Lachnospiraceae bacterium | reverse complement strand
ATGGTATTTACATTGCCCATCACCGTCACCCATGCGCTGTCTGCCGGTGCTTTCCCCATGGCAATGCTCAAAAGGTCGCAGCAGAATACTCCCGTAACCGCGCGGTCCGTGTCCTCGCCCGCGTTGACCACATGGAACAGCCGCTTATCAATTAACTGCTGTACTGTCAAATCAGCCACCTCCTATTTGTTCTCCGGATCCTTCACCTTGTCGTCCAGAAACTCCATCTCCTCGGCAATCCGCTTAATATAGTCCTGGAGCACCGGAAGCACCTCCCGGCCGCCCCGGGTGCCGTCAGCCATATCGCCGGCCAGCACCGACACCTCCTGGGACAGCTTGTGCAGGTTCTCCCGCAGATAGTAAATGCAGTCCCTCTCGCTGGCCTCGCCGCGGACGATATCCTCCGCCAGCGCCTTGCAGGTCGGCGCGCCGCAGGAACCGCAGTCCAGCCCCGGCAGGCGCTTGCAGAGGCGCTCCACCTGCTCCAGGCGGAAGAAGCTCTCCATCACGTTGTCCCCCAGACGGAATACCGGCTCGAACTGGATCTCCGTCGTCCACGGCACGTACTCTTCCGCGCCGCTGTCCAGATGGCGCCTGGCCACCGGCATGTATTTGCGGAGCCGCTTTAACTTCACCTCCGCCACGTACGGATTTTCCACCGTCAGTACGCCGCCGATGCAGCCGCCGTTGCAGGCGTTCAGCTCCACGAATTCCAAGTTCGTGAACTTCTGATCCTCCAAATCCTCCAGAACCCGGATCACGTTCTCAATCCCGTCCGCCGCCAGATAGCTCTCCGTAAACAGCCCGCTGGCCTCGCCGCCGCTGCTGCCCCAGCTGATCCCGATCTTGCCGGAGGTACTGACCTCCTCGGCCTCGCCCCCCACGGCCTTCATATATGTAAGCAGCTGCGGATACACGTCCTTGATCGCCAGCACGCGGTCCACCTGGCTTTTCTCCGTGCCGAGGGGCGCCTGCACATAGGTCACCTTCGACGGACACGGCGAAATAAAGATAATACCGATCTTCTCCCTGGGAAGTCCGGTCTCCCTGAGCGCCTTCTCCGCCGCCATACAGGCCGCCACCTCGATCGGCGGATTGATGGGCAGAAGATGTTCGATCAGGTTCGGGAAGCGCACGCGGATCAGCCTTACGACGGACGGGCACGCCGTGCTGATCAGCGGCAGATCCCCCTGATGCTGCTTAATATACGCTCTGGTCGCCTCGCTGACAATCTCCGCAGCCGCGCTCACCTCGAACACATCGTCAAAGCCCATCAGTTTCAGTCCGTTCAGAACGATGTTTACGTCCTCCAGGTTATTGAACTGGCTGTACAGGGAGGGTGCCGGCAGCGCCACCGTATACTCATACTGCCTGATCGTATCCAGCTTGTCATAGGTTGCCTTCTTCGCATGGTGCGGGCAGATCCGGATACATTCCCCGCAGTCGATACAGAACTTGCTGTTGATCTGCGCCTTGCCGTTCCGCACACGGATCGCCTGTGTCGGGCACCGCTTGATGCAGTTGATGCAGCCCTTACATAATTCCGGATCCAGTCTCACAGAATGATAAAACTTATCCAAACGATCACCCCTCTATTTCGCCTCAGATATTCACCACCATCGTGATTGTCGTCCCCACTCCGATCACCGTATCGATCTTCATCTCATCCGTATATTTCTTCATGTTCGGCAGCCCCATGCCGGCCCCGAAACCCAAAGACCGCACCTCGTCCGGCGCCGTGGACCAGCCGGCCTGCATGGCCTGTTCCACATCAGGGATCCCCGGCCCCTTATCCGCCAGAATCATCAGGATCCGCTCCGGCGTGATCTCCACCGTAATCTCCCCGCCGTCCGCGTGGATCACCATGTTGATTTCCCCCTCATACATGGCGATGGACACCTTGCGGATCGCCTCAGGCGGCACGCCCAGACGCTTCAGCTTGCTCTTCACATCGCTGCTCGCCTCGCCGGCCCTGGTGAAATCATCCGGAGATATCTCATAAGTCAAACGAATCGCATCTGCCATTAAATCGCACCTCCGTGAAGTCCAGCCTGATATAAAAGACCGCAGGAGGAGAACATCCGGTGCCCCGTCTCCAGCACCACCAGATCTCTTTCCGCCGCCATATCCAGAATCGTCTGATCCGGCTTCTTGCCGCGCACAAAAATGATGCACACGATATCCAGCATCTCCGCCGTGCGGATCACCTGCGGATTGCAAAGTCCCGTAAGCAGGATTGAGTGATCCTTCGAAAAGGCCAGCACGTCGCTCATCATATCGGATCCGCAGGCGCTCTTCACCTCGCGGTCCAGATTTTCCTCGCCCACCAGTACCCTGGCGCCCAGCACATTCATCGCATCCCTGACTGTCATATGATTCTCCTCCATCAAAAATAAATAATCTTTTCACGCGCTTTGCCGAAAACTTATACTAATAGAATACCATTTGCCGCCGAAATATTCAACACATTTCACACATTTATCCTCCGTGCGGCGGAAATATTGTGCGAACCATGCTTTTTTTAAAAGAATTCATTTTGGCAAATAATTTTTGTAGATTTTTTGTCAATTACATGATAAAATATGAACACGTGTAAGGCATTACTATATTAGAGGAGGAATAAACATGGCTTGCAAGAAAGAAACTGTACCTTTCAGAGGCACGCCGGAGCAGGAAGCCGCTCTTAAAAAGGTTATCGCCGAGCTGAAAGATACAAAAGGCGCATTGATGCCCATCATGCAGCATGCGCAGGAGATCTACGGTTATCTCCCCATCGAAGTCCAGACCATGATTTCCGACGAGACCGGCATCCCGCTGGAGAAGATCTACGGCGTAGCTACCTTCTATGCCCAGTTCGCTCTTCAGCCGAAGGGCAAATATCAGATTTCTGTCTGCCTGGGAACTGCCTGCTACGTCAAGGGTTCTGGCTCTGTCTATGACAAACTTCAGCAACTCTTAGGCATCACCGGCGGAGAGTGCACCCCTGACGGGAAATTCTCGCTGGATTCCTGCCGCTGCGTAGGCGCGTGCGGCCTTGCCCCCGTCATGATGATCAATGACGAGGTTTACGGACGTCTGGTTCCCGACGATGTTGCGGGTATCCTGGCCAAGTATGAATAACACGGGTAACCTCCTATGATGACCGAAATTTCCCTGAATATCCTGGATGTGGCGGAGAATTCCACCAAGGCGAAGGCGACCCTGGTCGAGATCACGGTGGACGCGGATTTCGCGGCCGACGAGCTGACCGTCACCATCGCCGACAACGGCTGCGGCATGACGCCGGAGCAGGTGGAGCGGGTCACGGATCCATTCTTCACAAGCCGTACCACCCGGAAAGTAGGTTTAGGCGTTCCGTTCTTCAAGCTTGCCGCGGAGAGCACCGGCGGAAGCTTCTCCATCGAGTCCGAGGCGGGCGTGGGAACCACGGTGAAGGCGATTTTTATCCTGTCGCACATCGACCGTATGCCCTTGGGCGACATCAGTACCACAATCCACACGCTGGTCGTCTACCACCCGGAGACAGACTTCATTTACCGTTATCGCTATAACGGCAGGGAGTTTACGCTGGACACCAGAGAATTTAAGGAAATTTTGGGAGACGTTCCGTTTTCGGAGCCGGAAGTATCGGCATACATACTTGACTATCTGAATGAAAACAAACTTGAAACTGATGGAGGCGCCGTCTATTAGGCGCCGGATATGGAGGTAATGATGAAATCTCTTGCAGAATTAAAAGCAATTCGTGAGAAAATGCAGAGCCAGGTCAGCCTTCGCGGCGAAGATCACGACCACATCCGCGTGATGGTCGGCATGGCAACCTGCGGCATCGCAAGCGGTGCGCGTCCTGTCCTGACCACACTGTCCAACCTGGTTCAGGAGAGGAAGCTGACCGACAAGATCGCGGTCACGCAGACCGGCTGCATCGGCCTGTGCCAGTACGAGCCCATCGTGGAAGTGATGGAGCCTGGCAAAGACAAGGTAACCTACATCAAGATGACCCCTGAGAAGGCAGAAGAAGTACTGGAGAGACATCTGATCGGCGGTCACGTGGTAGAGAAATACACCTTAAGTTCAGCAGGAATCAAATAAGGAGGAGACCAGATGTATCGTTCACATGTGTTAGTCTGCGGCGGAACAGGATGTACTTCCTCCGGAAGCCAGCAGATTATGGAAACCCTGAGGGAAGAGATCGCAAAGAACGGTCTCGATCAGGAAGTAGCCGTCATCCAGACCGGCTGCCATGGACTCTGCGCGTTGGGCCCGATCATGATCATTTACCCGGACGCCACCTTCTACTCCATGGTGAAGAATGAAGATATTCCGGAGATCGTCTCCGAGCATTTACTGAAGGGCCGTGTCGTCACCCGTCTTCTGTATCAGGAGACCGTCACCGACACAGGCGTTAAGGCCCTGATCGACACCGACTTCTACAAGAAGCAGCATCGTATCGCCCTGAGAAACTGCGGCGTGATCAACCCGGAGAACATCGAGGAGTACATAGGCACCGGCGGCTACCAGGCCCTGGGTAAAGTGCTGACCGAGATGACTCCCGACGAGGTTATCCAGGTGCTTCTTGATTCCGGTCTGCGCGGGCGCGGCGGCGCCGGTTTCCCGACCGGCCTTAAGTGGAAATTCGCGAAGCAGAACGACGCTGACCAGAAGTATGTCTGCTGCAACGCCGACGAGGGCGACCCCGGCGCGTTCATGGACCGTTCCGTCCTGGAGGGCGACCCCCACGCGGTCCTGGAAGCTATGGCTATCGCAGGCTACGCAATCGGCGCAAGCCAGGGTTATATCTACGTCCGTGCCGAGTACCCGATCGCCGTACAGCGTCTGAAAATCGCGATCCAGCAGGCCCGCGATATGGAGCTTCTTGGCAATGATATTTTCGGTACCGGATTTAACTTCGACATCGACTTAAGACTTGGCGCCGGCGCCTTCGTCTGCGGCGAGGAAACCGCCCTGATGACCTCCATCGAGGGCAACCGCGGCGAGCCCAGGCCCCGTCCTCCGTTCCCGGCAGTGAAGGGACTTTTCGCCAAGCCCACCATTTTAAATAACGTAGAGACCTACGCCAACATTCCGCAGATCATCATCAATGGTCCGGAATGGTTCGCCTCCATGGGTACCGAGAAGTCCAAGGGAACCAAGGTCTTCGCCCTGGGCGGCAAGATCAACAACACCGGCCTGGTGGAAGTTCCCATGGGAACCACCCTGCGCGAGGTCGTCGAGGAGATCGGCGGCGGCATCCCGGGCGGCCACAAGTTCAAAGCGGCCCAGACCGGCGGCCCGTCCGGCGGCTGTATCCCGGCAGAGCACTTTGACATCCCGATCGACTATGATAACCTGATCTCCATCGGCTCCATGATGGGTTCCGGAGGTCTGATCGTCATGGACGATACCGACTGTATGGTAGATATCGCCAAGTTCTTCCTGGAGTTCACCGTCGAGGAGTCCTGCGGCAAATGTACTCCCTGCCGTATCGGCACCAAGCGTATGCTTGAGATCCTGACGAAGATCACCGAGGGCAACGCGACGATGGAAGACCTGGATAAGCTGGAGGAGCTGTGCTACTACATCAAGGAGAACTCCCTCTGCGGCTTAGGCCAGACCGCTCCCAACCCGGTGCTCTCCACGCTGCGCTATTTCCGCGACGAGTATGAGGCACATATCAAGGAGAAGAGATGCCCGGCCGGCGTCTGCAAGAAGCTGCTGACCTACAACATCGACAGAGAGAAGTGCATCGGCTGCGGCGCGTGCGCCCGTCAGTGTCCGGCAGGCGCTATCTCCAAGACCGACTACACGGCTCCCGGCAAGAAGCTGCCCGCGATGGCCATCGACCCGAACAAGTGCGTGAAGTGCGGCGCCTGCATGGAGAAGTGTAAGTTCAGCGCAATCTACAAAAAGTAATGGAGGAGAATCGGAATGGCGAATATTAATCTGAAAATTAACGGCATGGCAGTCAGCGCTCCGGCAGGTTCTACCATTCTGGAAGCCGCACGGCTCGCCCATATCGAGATTCCTACCCTCTGCTTCCTGAAGGATATCAACGAGATCGGCGCGTGCCGCATCTGCGTGGTCGAGGTGAAGGGCGCTAAGAGCCTGGTGACCTCCTGCGTCTATCCGATCAACGAGGGCATGGAAGTATGGACCAACACCCCGAAGGTGCTGGAGTCCCGCAAGAAGACCCTTCAGCTGCTGCTTTCCAACCACAACTGCAGCTGCCTCTCCTGCGTGCGCAGCGGAAACTGCGAGCTGCAGGTCCTGGCCAAGGAGCTGGGCGTGGACGACGCGAATTTCTACGCCGGCGAGAAGACCCCGTCGGAGATCGATGATTCCGCGGCTCACATGATCCGCGACAACAGCAAGTGCATCCTGTGCCGCCGCTGCGTGGCCGTCTGCGAGAAGAACCAGGGTATCGGCGTCATCGGCGCCAACAACCGCGGTTTTAAGACCGCCATCGGCTCCGCTTTCGAGATGGGCCTGGGCGAGACAAGCTGCGTATCCTGCGGCCAGTGTATCGCTGTCTGCCCCACCGGCGCCCTTCAGGAGAAGTCCCAGATCGACGAAGTTCTGGCGGCGATCGCGGATCCGGCGAAGCACGTGATCGTGCAGACCGCTCCGGCCGTCCGTGCCGGACTGGGCGAGGAATTCGGCTATCCCATCGGCACCAACGTCGAGGGCAAGATGGCTGCCGCTCTTCGCCGCATCGGCTTCGACAAGGTATTCGATACCGACTTCGGCGCTGACCTGACCATCATGGAAGAGGCCAACGAGTTCGTTGAGAGAGTGAAGAACGGCGGCGTGCTGCCGATGATCACCTCCTGCTCCCCGGGCTGGGTCAAGTACTGCGAGCATTATTTCCCGGATATGACCGAGAACCTGTCTACCTGCAAGTCCCCGCAGCAGATGTTCGGCGCCATCGCCAAGTCCTACTACGCGGAGAAGATGGGCATCGATCCGAAGGATATCGTATCCGTATCTATCATGCCGTGTACGGCGAAGAAGTTCGAGATCAACCGCCCGGATGAGGCCGCCAACGGCGTTCCGGACATGGACTACACCTTAACCACCAGAGAGCTGGCCCGCATGATCAAGAAGGTCGGCATCAGGTTCAACGATCTTCCGGACGAGAAGTTTGACGAGCCTCTGGGCATTTCCTCCGGCGCAGGCGTCATCTTCGGCGCGACCGGCGGCGTTATGGAGGCTGCTCTGCGTACGGCGGTGGAGACGCTGACCGGACAGGAGCTTGAGCATCTGGACTTCACCGAAGTCCGCGGCACCCAGGGCATCAAGGAAGCCACCTACAAGGTCGGCGATCTGGATGTGAAGGTTGCTGTGGCGTCCGGCCTGGCCAACGCCCGCGAGCTTCTGAACAAGGTGAAATCCGGTGAGGCCAACTACCACTTCATTGAGATCATGGGATGCCCCGGCGGCTGCGTCAATGGCGGCGGACAGCCCCAGCAGCCCGGCTATGTGCGCAACACTGTGGATATCCGCGGACTGCGCGCGAAGGTGCTCTACGACGCGGATGCCGGTATGCCGGTCCGCAAGTCTCACGAGAATCCGGCCATCAAGGAGCTCTACGCGACCTACCTTGGCAAGCCCGGAAGCGAGAAGGCGCATCACCTGCTGCATACCAGCTACATTAAGAGAAAAGTCAATGAGATCTGAGAAAAGCGCTGAAAGCGCTGCAGAAGGACCGGGGCGGAACGCCCCGGTCCTTTTTCCATTACGTCAGTTGACGCCTCAATCGTATTTTATCCCCATACGGTCAGCAACGCTTTCCTCCGGCACGTCCCCTGTGTCTACATCCACGCCGCGTTCTCCTTCGTCTCTCCGCGGTGCATCGGCACCTGATCCGCGCCCAGGGCCTTCAGATTCTCATGGACATTCCGCTTGTCTGCCTGCCCGATCATCTCATCG
The DNA here is from genome assembly GCA_947630485.1 of uncultured Lachnospiraceae bacterium. GTDB lineage: Bacteria > Bacillota > Clostridia > Lachnospirales > Lachnospiraceae > UBA3402. The sequence goes on along the minus strand of CANRHU010000049.1, from coordinate 18,923 downwards.
CGCGTCTTCTTCGCGGCGGTCTCCGTCATGTTCTTGCTCGGGCCGCCCACGCAGCCGCCGACGCAGGCCATGCCTTCCACGAAATCCTCGGTCAGCCTGCCCACCTTCATCATCAGAAGCGCTTTCTTGCACTCCACCGCGCCATTGCAGCGCAGGACGTTGGGCTTTATGTCCTCACCCATCTCCTCGAAGCACTGGAGGACGGCCGCGGTCACGCCGCCGCTGTTGCCGAAACGTTTGCCATAGATGGAGCTTTCCTGATATGTATTGTCCTCCGGTTCCAATTCAATATCCTTGGCATACATCATGGAACGAATCTCGCCGTAGGTCATGACATAATCTGCGTTGCCTTCGATGCCATGGTCCTGGGCCTCGCTCTTCTTCGCCGTGCATGGACCGATGAATACAGTTACCGTCTCCGGATCCTGCTGCTTCAGGAAGCGGGACACAGCGCACATGGGTGATACGGTCGTGGACATATGGTCAAGAAGCTGCGGAAAATGAAGCCGAATCATATTCACGAACGCCGGACAGCAGGAGGTAGTCATCTTCTTGCCCTCCTTATATCCTTCCGCCCATTCCTCAGCCTCGGCGGCCGCTGTCATATCGCCGCCCAGTCCTACCTCCACCATATCCGCGAAACCGGCCTTCTTAAGGGCCGTCTTCCAGCTGGCCATCGTGATGCCGGGGCCGAACTGACCCTCTGTAGCGGGAGCAACCATGGCAACTACCTTCTTGCCGGCGCGGATCTCATTGATTACCTTCACGACCGGCGTCTTAGGCGCGATAGCGCCGAATGGGCAGCTGGGAATGCAGTTACCGCATGCAATGCATTTCTTTTCATCGATGACGCAGATGCCATACTCGTCGTAGGCGATAGCATCTACCGGGCACGCCTTTTTGCAGGGACGCTCCAGGTGGGCAATGGCGCTGTAAGGACAAGCCTGCGCGCATTTGCCGCATTCCTTGCACTTCATCGGATCAATATAGGCGCGGGTGTCGCCCATGGAAATGGCGCCGAAATTACATGCGCCCTGGCAGGCCTTGCCCATACACTTGCGGCAGTTATCCGTCACCAGATAGGAGGCGATCGGACACTCCTCGCAGGCGGCGTTAATGACCTGAATCACGTTGCGCGACTCCCTGCCGGAAGGACATTTTCCTTCGGCCAGACGAACCCTCTGGCGGATGATCTCCCTCTCCTTGTAGATACAGCACCGGAATTGGGCCTGCGGACCCGGGATGATCTGGAATGGAATCTCATCGCGCTTCTCCTCCAGCTCACCGGCCCACGCCAGCTTCGCGACCTCCAAAAGCACCTGATGCCGAATCCTGTTGACAGCTGTCTCATTTGATACCATAGTCTTTATCCTCCGGCTTCTGCCACAATTCTTCAAATGGCTTTGATTATTTCACATTATCGCATATTCCTCCGGTTTCATCAATGCATTTTCCTGTATTTTATAAATACATTCGCCGCATATTCGCCGGGCAAAGCACATCTTTCAAAAACAGGAAGCGTAATTCAGAAAGCGGGACAGCAAATACCTGCCGTCCCGCTGCCAAATCTGATTCTGTTGAAATCTTTCCCCGTTATTCAATCACTCGCCTGTTACTGAATCCACTCGCCCTGCGCGTTGACAAGATAGCCGTCCGGCGTCACGGTATTTGTAAGCAGGGAGCCAAGCGTAGCGTCGCTGGCGCTGCTGAAATAATACCACTTGCCGTCCAGAAGCTGCCAGCCGGTCAGCATACGGCCGGCCGTGCCGTCATGAATCGCGTGGAGATAATATTTCTTACCGTCCAACTCCAGCCATCCGACATCCATAAAGCCGGTATTTCCGAAATGATACCAGTAGGTGCCGTCCTTCTCCGCCACGCAGAACCAGGTATTCGCCGCCACTGCGTCGCCGATCTGGAGAATCCAGCCCTGTTCATTCTGCACCCAGGCGCCGGACAATAGCTGCGCGTTCGCCACATTCGCGGCGGCCGCATCCGCTACCGCAATCACCATCGAAACCGCTCCGCCGCTTCCGGGAACCACGGTTGGAGTGAGAGGCGTCACCATCGGACCGCCCTGCTCAGTCTCCGCCGACGCGCTGCCAGCGCCAGCGCTGTCACTGGTATCCACACTGCCGGAACCGCCTCCGAAGCTGCCGGCCGCAGATCCGCTCTCCGTAAAGCTGTCTCCCGCAGAACCGCTTCCGCCCGCAGAACTACTTCCGCCTCCGAAGCCGCCGCCCGCAGAACCACTTCCACCGCCGAAGCTGCCTCCCGCAGAACCGCTTCCACCGCCGAAGCTGCCTCCGGATACGCCTACCCAGACAAACTCCGCCTTCAGCGCGATGTCTTCATCAGCCGTAAACAGATACTTCGCTGATGTGCTCACAACCGCTCCGTCCTTCGTCCAGCACCGGAACCGGTAACCGGCCGCAGGCTCCGCCTCCAGCGTTACCAGGGAACCGGAGCGGTACTTTCCGGCGTAGAGCACCGTTCCTCCGTACGAGGGAACCGCATCCGCCGATACCGTCACATCGAGAACAGCATCGGACCATTTGGCATAGAGCTGCAGGTCACCTGTTACAAGATCGCGGTCAAAATCCCAGCGCCGCGTATAGCTCAGATCTGTATACCATCCCTGGAATGCCGCCAGATCCTTGACCGGCGTCGCCGGCGTCGGAGCATGGCCTCCATAAGCGGCCGTCCTGGTAAAGGTTTGCGGATTGCCTCCCATGGAATAGTAGGTGATTGTATATTGATTGACACGCCAGCCCGCATATAGCGTCGTATCCTGCGCGTATACCGTATTCCCGTCAACCTGGGCGGAGACATCCGGCGTCGTTCCGTCCGCAGGTCTGTTCAAATACCAGCCCGTAAAGGTATAACCGGTTCTGGACGCCGTGGGAAGCGCCCCCGTCAGTCTGCCCATTGACGTCTGCATCGAAACGGCATCCGTCTGTCCGCCATTGGCGTCAAAGGAAACCGTATAATTGGCCTGACGCACAGTTACATCCGCCGTATCCTGCACCATCCGCACGCCCTCCGGCAGCATGCACATCGCCGTGACCGCCAGCTTTTCAAGCTTCTCATCGCCTCCGACTGTCAGACGGCCATCGACAAGGGACGTATTTCCGCCCGGTTGGTATCCGGCGATACCGGACGATAAGCCCCAGCCGGTTTTCAAAATCTCCGTCGCATCCGCGGCAGGGTAAGTCCCATCCGCGGTCATCACCGCGAATGAAATCTGCTGTCCCATATTCACGCTGATATTCTGCGGACTGATGACAACCGCCTCAAGCGTTCCGGGCGCCGCTTTCAGATATCGATAAGACGTGAGCGGAGCAGAAAGAGCCCTCTCATCTTCGCCCACGCAGAACGCCGCCACGACACCGCCCTCCGCGTTCTCCTCATTGGCAATCACCATATAATCTCCGTCGTAAACCCCGCTAAACGACAGATCCGCGTCGACCGCCGCGCGGTCTCCCCGGGCAGTCACCTTCGCGCCGCCGCTGATCGCAAGGTCTACTCCGCCATTTCCTTTTTGACCGGCGCCGATTCCGGCAGCTCCTCTGCCTCCCGTTGCCGTCACAGTCCCGCCGGAAATCTCAACCGTTCCTCCCGGAGAGGTCTCTCCGCCGCCGATTCCCGCGCCGCCGACGATAACGCTGCCGGAAACGGTATCGCCGGTGTTCGCCGTTCCGCCCGTCGCCCGCACCGTTCCTCCGGTAATGATAATCCGGCTGCCGTCGTCTCCGCCGCCGCCAATTCCAGGACCTGTACCTATGCCGTCCGCGGTAACCGTTCCTCCGTTAATTGTAATCGTTGAACCTAAACCGCCGCTGCCTACACCGATTCCCGCGCTTCCGATCATCGTCGTGACAATCCCGGTCTTTCCTTCTGCTGGCCCGGCATATACAGTGCCGCTGTTGATCGTGATATCGCCGGCTGTTCCGGTTACAGCTTCGGAACTTCCGCCTCCGATTGCGGCACTTTTCAGAGCAAGGCTGTACGCTCTCAGTACGCCGTCTGTCATGCTCTGCCCGTAAATCGTCAGCGCCGCGCCGTCTGTCACGCAGATACCGGCCTTCGCCGTCAGCGTCGCACCTCTTCCCAGAACCAGGTTCACATGGCCTTCCATGATCTCAATCCGCTTGTCAAATACCTGGTTGTCCTTCAGATAATACCAGACTTCCGACGCCGTGGAATTGCTCCATTGATAATTGTCCGAGGAGACCGTTATGATACGCTCTCTGTCCACATGGTCGTAATGCATAACACCGTCTGCGTCCATATACGGAATCTTACTGCACTCCTCACATCGATACGTACAGGGCTTGCCTTCTACGGCTTCCACATAACCGCACGTATCGTCATGCTCCCCTTCCACCGCATGGGAGCAGTTCAATATCTTCTGCTTCTCTCCGTTGCCCGGAGTCGCCTCCGAGGGCGTCGCAGGATCCACTTCTATATAACATGCCTCCGTATGGACATGATTACACTCATGTCCCTCCACCGCGGCGACATAGCCGCAAGTTTCATCATGTTGCGGGTGATGCTCGCAAAGACCTGTTCCCTGCTCTGGCTCTTCCGCGTGTACGCCTATACCCATACCGGTAATCATAAGGGCTGCGCTGAGCAGCATAGATACGGCCTTCCTGATGCCCTTTCTCATCCTGGTCCTCCTTTTTCTCTGGCTGGATAACATCTTCACAAAAGCTGCGTTGCTTCTCTATTCATTATTATATATGCCCCCCCGTAAAGTCAACCGTTTTTTCATTTTTCTTACAGAAAATTAAAATTCAGACTGGCGCGGCAGAGGAACTTGTCTTACAATAGAAACGAAATTTTATGATCGAAGGAGAATCCGTATGAAACGCGCTTCCTTTTCCAGCTCCACGCAAAAAGCGGGAAAGAAACATCCCTTCCCGCCTGCCGCCTTTATCAAGAAAGAACCTGTCCTGATGGTCTCCGCCGTCTGCGCGCTTATTTCCATGTTCTTCGTGCCGCCGTCTGCGGCCTATATAGACTACATCGATTTCCGGGTGCTGGCCCTGCTGTTCTGCCTGATGGCGGTGGTGGCCGGCCTGCAGCGGCACGGCCTGTTTGCATGGCTGGCCGCGAAGCTTCTGACCGGCAATATGCACCGGCGCAGACTGTTCCTGCTGCTGATCCTGCTGCCTTTCTTTACCTCTATGCTGGTGACCAACGACGTGGCTCTGATCACCTTTGTGCCCTTCGCGGTGCTGATCCTGGAACTGACCGGCGAAACCCGGTATCTGATCTTTGTCGTCGTCATGCAGACCGTAGCCGCCAACCTGGGCAGTATGGCCACGCCGGTCGGCAATCCGCAGAATCTGTACCTCTATTCCGCCTTCGGTCTTAGCGCCGGGGAATTCTTCGGAACCGTCCTGCCGTTCGCGGCGCTGGCTCTGCCGCTGCTGGCCGCGGGCGTCCTCTTCTGTCCGCAGGGCGATCTGCGCGTCTCCCTGCCGGAACGCTCAGGCATCGACCGCATACAGCCGGTGGCCGTCTACGCGGCGCTGTTTTTCATCTGCCTGCTGTCCGTGTTCCGCATCCTCCACTATGCGGCGCTTCTGGCGATCGTCTGCATTGCCCTTTTCTTTGAGGACCGCGCCCTCTTCCGAACCATGGACTACGGCCTTCTGCTGACCTTTGTCTGCTTCTTTATCTTCGCCGGAAATTTAGGCGCTATGGAAAGCGTCCGCATCTTCCTGCAGAAAATGCTGGCGGATCAGCCTCTGCTGGCCTCGGCCCTGGCAAGCCAGGTCATCAGCAACGTCCCCGCCGCCGTGCTGCTCTCCGGCTTTACGGACGACTGGCGGGCGCTGCTGCTCGGCACGGACCTGGGCGGCCTCGGCACGCCCATCGCCTCCCTGGCCAGCCTGATCTCTTTCCGTCTTTATATGAAGACAACCGGGGCGAACGGAAAGAAATATCTGGGCTTTTTCATGCTGATCAACGCGGCGGGCCTGGCGCTTTTCCTGGCGGCGGCGCTTCTGTTGTTCTAAAAAGGCGCCGCCCCATCGACCGGTGTTTTCCATTCTTATCCCAGGATCTTCCGGAGATGTTTTTCCGGCGCATCCGGCAGAAGCGCCGCCAGGTGCGCCCGCATCCTCTCCCACGACTCCGCCGGATCCCTGCGGTAGGCCGAAGTCACCCAATCGTATCCGAACATGGTCTCCGGCGTGCTGTAGCAGGCCACGCCCCAGCCGTAGGTTTGGCCGAACCGATCCTTCATATAGACAAAATCCGAGATGTTTACATAAGTCTGCATCTGCAGCCTGGTGATGATTGTGTCGAAGCCTTTATTGCCGCCTTTGCGGTAATTGCATTTCTCTTTTAACGTCCGGGAAAGGATCGTCCCCTTCTCCGCGACCACGTCGTAGATTCCCTTGTCCTTATAGGACGCCAGTTCATCGTCGAACCTGGCGTCGAAATCATAGCCGTCACGCCGGTAATTGACCAAATCCGGAAACCAGTCCGTGCTGACATATCCGGCCTTTCCGGAGAAAATTTTGCCGTAAATGCAGGTTTTCGTCCGGGCAATCGGCCCTTTCCACTCCCACGGTCCCTCCACATCGTCCGACATCCAGAGCTCCGGCGCGCAAAGCTCCGCCACCGAAAAACCGGGAATCTCATTTCTGAAAAAAGGCAGAAAGCCTATCTCCTGCACCAGACCGACGATATCCGCCGCGCTGTGGATCTCCCGAAATCGCATCCCTTTTCCTCCTATCTGTCCGGCCGTCTCTCCTCTACCAGCTCCCGCAGTTCCTTCAAAGCCGCCGCAAAATATGAGGATGTGGCGGTCGGGTTGCCCCGCAGGATATTTCTCCGGTAGAATCCCATGTGACTGATCAGCGCCTGCCGCTTCTCGCTCAGCGCAAGGATGCGGGCCGAAATTCCGGCGCGCATCTCCGCCGCGTTCAGGTTCTCCAGCCGTTCCTCGATCTCAGACCGCAGAAGCGACGCCTGCACCTGCAGTTCGTCCAGCTCCGCCTTCATCTTCGTCATCGTCTCCAGGATCTGTCCCAGGCGCAGGGCCTCCTTCACGGAAACAATCGTATCTGCCGCGAACGCCGCTCCCACAACCACGAGAAGCACTGCCTCCACCCACGGATTCATCCCCAGCACAAACTCAGCGATAGGCCGATGGATCACCTCCGTCAGAAAAATCGTCAGAAAGCCCCACACAATCGACGAGGACAGGCAGATATAACCGTGGAGATTGAAACGCTGGTTACTGTAATCCCAGTATTTCATCTTAAACAGCTTCTCCATCACATAACCGGTCACATATTCCAGCACCGTCGCCCCGACGACGCCCGCCAGATAGACCAGCACAACAGAATCCTTCACCGGCAATGAAAGCCACAGCATCATGACCGCTCCCGTCCCGTAAAGCGGCAGAAGCGGAAGCCGCAAAAAACCGCGGTTGACAAAACGGCGCGTCTTGACCGATACATAGACGGATTCAAAAATCCAGCCGAAAAAGCTATACAAAAAGAAAAATGTAATCCAGTGATACCATGGATATGCGTACATGCGCAATCCCTCCGTTCTTCTCTCCAGGAATTTAGAAGCGCTGCCGGCTTCGCAAGTCTTCTCTACTCAGATATTAGCACAGATTCTTTTTATTTTCCACGAAAAATTTGACGAACCCAGCGCTTTGTGCTATACTTGACCCGTTGGCCGCGGAAATTCCGCCGGAACGGAATTCGCGCCCCTTCCCGCCCCGCCTATGGGATACCAGCGGCGCGGCCGCGAAGGATTGACGCCGCCAGCGGACCGCCGCCGAAAAACTCATCTGGAAGGAAGCGTATCTCCTGACAGAGAAGAAAAGAAAGCGAGGAATTATCATTATGAGAAAGTCACTGTCTATCTTCATGGCAGCCGCCATGACCGCAGCCATGCTCACCGGCTGCTCGGGCAACTCCGACACAACACAGACTGCCGCGCAGACGACCGCCGCCGAGACGACCGCTGTTTCGGCGACTGCGGAGGAAACCACAGCCGCCGAGACGGCCTCCGATGCCGCAGCATCCGCGGAGGAGGCCCCCACTGCCGCGGCCGATTCCTCCGACGTCAGCCTGGAGGGTCCCGGCGCGTCAGAAAGCGGCGCGGTACTGCGGATCGGCTCCTTAAAGGGCCCCACCTCCATGGGACTGGTTTCCCTGATGGATAAGGCGGAAAAGGGCGAAGCTATAGGAAGCTACGAATTCACTATGGTCGCAGACGCCTCCGAACTGGTCGCAAAAATGGTTTCCGGCGATCTGGACGTCGCGCTGGTGCCCGCCAATATGGCGTCGATCCTGTACCAGAAGACCAATCAGGGCGTCAATGTGCTGAATATCAACACGCTGGGCGTCCTCTATGTGGTGGCCGCTGACGATTCGATCACCAGCGTCGCGGATCTGGCCGGCAAAACCGTTTACATGACCGGCAAAGGCACCACGCCGGATTATGTGTTCCAGTATCTGCTGTCCGCCAACGGTCTCAGCGCCGATGATCTGACCATCGAGTACAAGTCAGAACCCACCGAGGTAGCCGCTGTTCTAAAGGAACAGGCGGACGCGATCGGCCTTCTGCCCCAGCCCTTCGTCACTGTAGCCATGGCGCAGAACGAAAGCCTTAAGATTGTCCTGGATCTGACCGCCGAGTGGGACAAGGCCAACGAAGCCTCAGAGGACGGCGGCAGCCTTGTGACCGGCGTGACTGTGGCGCGGAGAGAGCTTCTCGCGGACGACGCTGCCGCCGAAGCCATCCGGCAGTTTATGAATGAACATGCGGAATCGACAACGTTTGCCAATGAAAATACAGAGGCCGCGGCAGAATTAGTGGCCCAATTCGGGATCATTGAGAAGGCTCCGGTAGCCCAGAAGGCGCTGCCCTACTGCAGCATCGTGTGCATCGAGGGCAGCGAGATGAAGGACATGCTGTCCGGATATCTGCAGGTTCTCTACAATCAGGATCCGACGTCCGTAGGCGGTCAGCTGCCGGACGACGCATTCTACTATAACGCACAATGAAACCGTCTGCGCGAACATTCCCCATGCGGCGGCTCCTGATCATCCTCTTTTGGATTCTCGTCTGGCAGCTGGCCGCATGGCTGATTCACAACAATATCATTCTGGTCGGGCCTGCGGAAGCAGGCCTGGCGCTTCTTCGTCTGGTTCCTACCAAAGAGTTTTGGCTTTCCGTCGCCCATTCCTTCGCGAAGATCAGCCTCGGCTTCGTGCTGGCTTTCGCCTGCGGTCTGGCGTTGGGAAGCGCCGCCTACCGGTTTTCATTTCTCCGGGAACTGCTGGCGCCGCTGTTCTCCCTGCTTAAGTCCATTCCGGTGGCGTCCTTTGTCATTCTGGCGCTGATCTGGACCGGTTCGCAAAACCTGGCGGTGCTGATCGCATTTCTCGTGGTACTGCCCATGATTTATGTAAATACGCTGGCCGGACTCAAAAGCACCGATCCGAAGCTTCTGGAGATGGCGCAGGTCTTCCGCATTCCGGCCTTGAAGCGGTTCCGCTACATTTACCTGCCCGCCCTGCTGCCCTATCTGATCAGCGGCTGCAGAGTCGCCCTGGGCATGAGCTGGAAATCCGGCGTAGCGGCGGAGGTTATCGGCATCCCCGACACATCCATCGGCGAGCGGCTGTATATGTCGAAAATCTATCTGGATACGGCGAACCTGTTCGCCTGGACCTTTGTGGTTATCGTCGTCAGCGCGCTGTTCGAGCGGATTTTCCTGGCTCTGCTTTCAAGCCTTCAGAGAAAAGGAGGGGTGTCCCGTGAAGCTGACCGTTCGCAATCTGCGTAAGGCCTTCGGAGACCTGCGGGTACTGGACGATTTCCATCTGGATATGGAGAGCGGTCGCATCTACTGCCTTATGGGGCCTTCCGGCGCCGGAAAAACGACGCTGATGCGGCTGCTGATGGGACTGGAGAACGCGGACGGCGGCACAATCCTTTGGGAAAGAGCGGATCAAAGCCCGGCCGCCCCCGCTCCCCGCTTTTCGGCGGTCTTTCAGGAGGACCGCCTCTGCGAGGCCTATACGCCGGTCGAAAATGTTATGATGGTCACCGGCCGTCTGTTAAGCGAGGCTCAGGTACGCGCGGAACTGGCCCGCCTGCTGCCGGAGGAATCCCTCTCCCGGCCCGCAGCTACGTTAAGCGGCGGAATGAAACGCCGAACCGCCATCTGCCGGGCCCTTCTGGCCCCCTATGACGTGCTGCTCATGGACGAACCCTTTACCGGTCTCGACGACGGCACACGGCAGACGGTAATTGCCTACATCCGCGAGAAGACCGCGGGCCGGATGGTACTCATTTCCACCCACCAGGAGGAGGACGTGGCCCTTCTGGGAGCGGAACTGATCACATTGTAATCTTTAGAAAATCTTTCGTTTTCTCTGACGGCCGCCTTTAGATTCACCCCCTATGATGGAGCATAACAACCATCACAGGGGGCATTTTTATGGACATCTCTGCTATCTCCTCTTATTTTCTGCGCTATGGCGAAGCGGCGATCTTTGTGATCGTGCTTCTGGAATACATGAACCTGCCAGGCTTTCCGGCAGGCGTCATCATGCCTCTGTCCGGCGTCATGGCCGCCAGGGGAAGGATCGGATTCGGGCGGGTCATGGCCGTGACCGTGGCTGCCGGGCTTCTCGGCAGCCTGATCCTCTATGCGCTGGGACGTGTCGGCGGAAGCTGTGTCCTGGAGCGCTATCTGCGGCGGCACCCGGAAAAGCGGGAGTCTCTGGAACGAAAGCTGGAATGGGTACGGCGGCGCGGCTGCGTGGGCGTTTTCATCGCCAAGCTTCTGCCGGCCATCCGCACTATCGTCTCCATCCCTGCCGGCATCCTCCGCATGAACCTGGTCAAATACACGCTTAGCTCAGCCCTCGGCATTCTCCTCTGGAATCTGGTGTTCGTCGGCGCAGGCTATACCTGCGGCGAGCAGGTGTTCGCGCTTCTCGGAAAAATGTAGGAACAATACGGCCGCACGGCAGGCGGCGGGAGGTATCTATGAAGATTGCAATGATGACCAATAATTACAAACCATTTGTCGGCGGGGTTCCGATCTCCATTGAACTGCTGGCTAAAGGACTGATCGCCGCGGGACACGAAGTCACTGTATTCGCGCCGGCCGTCCGGCCGGACTCCCGCACCGAAAACTTCGTGCCGGAACCGGAAGCCGTCCAGTCCAGAAGAAACGAATGTGACGGCGTCCCGGTCTTTCGCTACGCCTCCCTGCCCTTCTGCTTTCTCGGCGGAGCCGCCTATCCGAATCCGTTTGACCCGCAAATCGAGGAGGAATTCCGCCGCGGCCACTACGACATAATCCACGTCCACCATCCGATGTTAATCGGCCGCACGGCAGTCTATCTGTCACGCAGATACGGAGTGCCGCTGGTGTTCACTTACCATACCCGCTACGACCAGTATCTGCTGAACCTCCGCGGCTTCCGTCTGCTGAACCGCGCCGCGCAAGGCCGGCCCGTGTCCCGGGGCCGCGGCATCTGCGCCTCCCTGGCCGGCAGTTTCCTGCGGCTCACACAGGGGCGGATCGTTCCCCTCTACCTGCGGCTTTTCCTGCAGAACTGCCAGCAGGTTTTTGCGCCTACGGCCGGCATGCAGGACTATCTGACGAAGGTCTGCCGCTTCGACCCTGGCCGCGTCTTTGTGCTTCCCACGGGCATCGGGAAAAGCTGCTTTCACGCGGACGAGTCGGCGGTACGAAAAGCGCGGGCATGGCTCATGCTCCAATCCCCGGCCGCTCCCCTTCCTACGGCTCCTGGCAATGCCGATCCTCTCCCACCTCCATCCGACGATGCCTTTTCCCCTCCTCCGGCTCCTGACGGCAAGCCCCCTATTCCGCTTTTTGTCTCTGTCTCCCGCCTGGCCCGAGAGAAAAATATTCCTTTTCTCCTGCGCAGCGCGGCACGCTTCAAAGAACGATACCAGAAGCCCTTCCGCCTCGCCCTCATCGGCGACGGACCGGACCGGGAAGAATACGAATTGCTCTGCCGCACGCTGTGCCTGGAAGAGGAGGTAATCTTCACAGGCAATATCAGCCACGAAAACATCGCCCCCTTCTATGCGGCTGCCGACGCATTTCTCTTCGCTTCCAAAACAGAGACGCAGGGCATCGTGATCCTGGAGGCCTTCGCGGGCGGCGCGCCGGTCATCGCGCTGGACGCAAGCGGCGTCAGAGATCTGGTGCGCGGCGGCGTAAACGGACTTCTCTGCGAAGAAAATGAGGACGCGTTCGCGGAAAATCTCCTCCTGTTTCTCTCCAACCCGGCGCTGCAGAAACGGATGCACCGTCAGGCCCTGGCGGCAGCGGAAGATTTCCGCGAGGAAGCAGTTGTGAAAAAGGCGATTCGATTCTATAATAAGGCTATCGCCGGATATCCGATGCAGGAAAGCATGGCGCATATGCCTGCCCGGCAGCCGACCGCTCCCTAAGGACGGCCGGCCCATATCCGCCTGGCAGAAGAAACCCATTCCAAAAGCAGCGAGGATTATTTCCATGGAAACCAATCAGACCTACCACATCCTGGTCGTAGAGGACGACAAAGAAATCCGCGAAGGTATTGAAATTTACCTGCGCAACCAAGGTTATCAGACCCATACCGCCGCCAACGGCCGCGAGGGCCTCCAAATAATAGAAAGCAACGAAATCCATCTGGCTATCGTAGACATCATGATGCCGGTCATGGACGGTGTGACCATGCTTATGAAGCTGCGGGCCATGAACCGCGAATTTCCGGTCATCATGCTGTCCGCAAAATCCGAAGAGGTAGATAAGATCATGGGGCTCAATATGGGCGCCGACGACTATGTAACCAAACCGTTCACACCCCTGGAACTGCTGGCCCGGGTCAATTCCCATCTGCGTCGTTATTCAAAATATCTTTCCGCCACCACGGAACCGGCAGAAAGCGACCACATTTACACCATCGGCGGCCTGGAACTGAATGAAGATACGGTGGAGGTGACCGTGGACGGCGAACCGGTGAAACTGACGCCTATGGAATTTAAAATTCTTCATCTGCTGATCCGCAATCCCGGCCGCGTCTTCTCCGCTGACGAGATCTACGAGCGCATCTGGAACGAGCGGGCCGTAAACACCGACACCATCATGGTTCACGTGCGCAACATCCGGGAAAAGATCGAGATCAATCCAAAGAAACCAAAGTATCTGAAAGTCGTCTGGGGCGTCGGATACAAAATCGAAAAGCAATGACTGTCGCAAAGAACGGTGAAAGCCGGTCCCTCTGCCACCGTAAAGAATGAAGGAGACATCTGCTATGAACGCACCAAAAAATATCCGCAGCCGCTTCCTCATATGCGGGATTATTCTAAGCATCGCCGCGGCCGCTCTCTTTATGAAACGGATCCCGCATTTCAGCACACTGGCGAAAACCTTAGCCAATAATCCGCTCGAGACCACGGACTACATTCAGGATCTGTACAAATACAACCAGATCCTGTACCACAGTCTCTATAACCGCCAAAGCCAAGCCGGCCCGGACTATGTGGAACTATATTACCCCATCAAAAAAGGCTCCCTCATGGAAAAGGCCACATGGGCCGTCACGGGAATGCCGGAGCCCGCGGACAAAGCGGATTCTGACGAAGAAAATGCGGATACCGGCGAAACGGACAGCGGAGCGGAAAACAGGAATACGGCAGACGGCAGCTTCTACGCGTCAGAATCTCCGGATTCGTTTTCCGAAGATTACCAGGAATACCGCTTACGTCTGGAGGAGCTCTACACCGATTATCAGGATGCAGCCGATTACCTAAACGACTATTTCTCGACAGCCGAATCGGATCTGCGTGCGATGAGCGCCGCCTGCGACTACTACATCTGCGACACGGAATCCGGCGAAACCCTGACCAACACCGCCGACACCCAGGCACTTCTTAGCGGCAGCGGCTATCATTTCCTGCTGGAATTCTGCTATGACACGGACGGCAGAACCTCCATTGGCCGGATCGTCGGGGACGATACGGTTCAGATCCTCCGCCTGGCAACCGGTATCGTAGAACAATCCGCCCTGGCCAGCGACAGCCGGCTGAATCAGAAGGACAAGCCAGCAATCAATACGTTCTGCCAATATACCGACAGCCGCCCGATCTCCGGCTGCCGCATTCTCTACGGCATCAGCGAGGACACCTGGAAAAAGCTGCTGTACGGCGATCTGAGAACGGAATACACGCCCTTTAACGCGATCTACGGCACAGCTTCTCAAAGCTATCACAAGGCGGGAATGGCCCAGTTTCTTCTGTTTCTGCTGCTCGCCGTGATGACAGCGGCGTTTCTCCTGCCTTATATTCCGATGAGAGCGGCCGAAGCCGAACCGGCTCCCTCTCCGGAATCTGCGGCGACTGCCGGACAGTCTTCTTCGGAGCCTGCAAAGGGCGCCGGTCAGCCCCTCTTTCCAACCCGCGCCCCGCTGGAACTTTCGGCGCTTCTGATTCTCTTCATTTTCCCGGCCTGCGCCCGCGTGATCACCACGATCGCCTACGCGGCCGGAGGAGCGGAGGCCGAGACGCTCGGCCGGCAGTTCTGGGGCCTGATCGACGGCGCCCGGGAATCATGGCTCATGCTTCTGACCTTCGTTCTTCTCTGCGCGATCTATTTCACCGCGTGGTACGTGGGTGCCAGTCTGCGGCCGGTCCGCATCCTGGGTGTACGCGGGTATGTGCAAAAGAAGAGCCTCATTTACCGTTTCTTCCCCTATATCTGCGACAGGGCCGCGGCTGTCCGGTACGCGCTGACCCATATGGACATCACGAAGAACGCCGACCGGATCCTCCGCCGCATTCTTCTGGTCAACGCGGTTCTGGTCTTTATACTGGCGCTTCTGTGGGGCCCCAGTGCGGTCTTCTTCACGATTGTCTATACGGTAGTCCTGTATCTGCTGCTGCGCCGCTACTTAAGCCGCCTGCAGGAGCAGTACAGAACGCTCCTGGCTGCCACCAACGAGATCGCCGAGGGGCACCTGGACGCGCCGCTCGACGAAGATCTGGGCGTCTTTGAACCGTTCAAGCCCCAGATCATCCGTATCCGCCAGGGCTTCCGCAAGGCCGTAGACGAGGAAATCAAAAGCCAGCGGCTGAAAACCGAACTGATCACCAACGTCTCCCACGACCTTAAGACGCCGCTGACCGCCATTATCACCTATATCGGCCTTTTGAAAGAGGAAAATATCACCCCGCAGCAGCGCGCTGAATATCTGGATACATTGGAGCGCAAATCCATGCGCTTAAAGGCGTTAATCGAGGATCTGTTCGAGATCAGCAAGGCCACCTCCCGCTCCGTCAATCTGAATCTGGTGGATGTGGATCTGATGAGTCTGGTGCGGCAGGTCCGCTTCGAGATGGCGGACCAATTTGAACAGGCCCGGCTGGACGTGCGTGTAAACCTGCCGGAGAAGGCTGTTCTCACCCTGGACAGCGACAAGACCTGCCGGATCTATGAGAACCTGATGGGCAATATCGCGAAATACGCCCTTCCCGGCTCCCGCGTCTATCTGACCGGAAGCGCCCGGGACGGCCGCGTCACCGTGACCCTCAAAAATATCTCCGCCGCCGAGATCCATGTGGATCCGTCCGAACTGACCGACCGCTTCGTCCGCGGCGATGAGTCCCGCGGCACCGAAGGCAGCGGCCTGGGCCTGGCCATCGCCAAAAGCTTCACAGAACTTATGGGCGGTCAGCTGAGTGTGGAACTGGATGACGACGTCTTTAAGGTGACCACATCGTGGCCGATGAAGGAGGGAGAAAAAAATAGCAGACAAGGCAAATAAACCCTCCAAAGAGCTTATGCAGCACGAGATGCAGATTGAAAAAAGCACGTAAATAC
Source organism: uncultured Lachnospiraceae bacterium (assembly GCA_947630485.1). Lineage (GTDB taxonomy): Bacteria > Bacillota > Clostridia > Lachnospirales > Lachnospiraceae > UBA3402. The sequence continues at coordinate 3,028 of CANRHU010000049.1, read as the reverse complement.
GTGCTTTTTAACTGCGGCTAACAGGACTCGAACCTGCACCCTCTCGGAACAGAACCTAAATCTGCCGTGTCTGCCAATTCCACCATAGCCGCATATCCATGTAACAATGCTACAAGCAACCGCATAAGCGATTATACAATATTTTCTCCGTCTGTGCAACATCAAATCCCTCAAAAGGCTGAAATGAATAATCGAACGGAACAATAAAAATACCAGCCAGCGTAATGATATTCTCAACAGCAAGGAGTTTCAACTCATATATTATATGCATAAGACAAATCCCATCTCTCAGGCCACCAAGATAAGCTGTCCTTTCATTTTCTTTTCTTAATCCGGGGAACTAATTTTCGCCCCATCTTCTTCATACAATGGGGGCAAAACATCATTCCCACATCCGGATTAAAGCTGTACGCCCTCCCGCAAAACGGGCAGATCTTTTTCTGAGGTAATAACGACACTTCCTATTTCCCCTTTCCATTTTCCAACAGGAGCTGTACCAAAGCAACCGGGATCAGTATCCAGCCGAGGAAAATCGCTACAACCATTTTCTGAACGAAAAATTTGCCGCCGTCAGATACCAGATAGACCCGTTTTGAATACCAGACCTTATTCGCGGCCCAATAGCCCAAAATGATATACACGATAACTAAAATACTTTCCATGTCTTTCCTCCTTGTTTCGCTTTGCTTTTTTCGATGCCTGATTCCATTATAGAATCCGGCAATGTCACCTCGTGTCTTTTCCATAATTTTTTGCAAATAAATATTATTCCGACTCCTGCTCTGCATACACCGCCAGTATCGGAATCTGATCCTGAAGCCAGAAGATCTGGCCCCATACCAGCCGTTCCGCCTTTTTCTTAGCTGTTTCCGCATCCTTCGCCTCGACAACAGCTGTTCCAAACTGCAGAAGTGTGACCTTATACTTTGCCATATGGTATCTCCTCCTTTCCTGTATGACCCGATATCCGATACGCAGCCACATATTTGGAATACAGAAAAAAGGCCCTCAATGGAACGTCACGACTATATAGACTTCTGATTCTTCCGAAACAAAAAAACAGCCGGCCGTTCGTCCCGGCCGGCGCAGCTCAAATGTTTTTTCCTTCACATCCAGTAATCAGTCATTAAAATACACGTCACTCCGGATTCCGGCTAATCACCACGACAGCCCTTCCCACGGTCTCCGTCTTCAGGATGCAGAAGCAACTCCCGTCCGCCGCCGGCTCGATCCGAAACGCACCGGGCAGGCTGCACTCCATTTTCTCCGGAATAAACGGGCAGAATATCCTCGTCTCGCCTGTCGCCTCCGCCTGAAAAGTCATTTCAAAGCGGCAGGAAGCCTCGTCATAATGATACGCCTCAAGCGTCCCCGCGGTCTCTTGCGGATAGGCCCGGCACAGCGAGGAGAAGTTGGGATCGCTTTCCATCCCGGGGCGGTACTCGCAGTACGCCGATCCCCATAGATTCTTCTCCAGAATGCCGTTCATATGACGGATCAAATTATTCGTAAAGTCCGCCGACGGGAATGCGCCCCATTCGCCGACGATTGTCGGAAGCCCCAGACGGTCCTGCCCCCGCCGTTTCTCCTCGTAGAGCCGCTCCACATTTTCTTTGCTGAAGCTTTCATAGCGGTCCGAGTCCACGACCGAATCATAGCCGTGCGGCGCGTAGATCTGATTACCGTCGTCCAGTCGCCCGATGCCGGTCGGAATGTCGGTGCTGCAGTAAATATTTCCGCCCGTGACAAGCGGCTTATCGCTTACACGGCGGATGGCGGCCTGCATGCGGCGATAAAAATCCATCAGCGTCGTCCGGTCGAATTCCAGGAAGCGCCCGCCGACGATCTGCATAAATTCCGCCTGTTCTTCGGGAGAAACCGTTTCCGGCCTGTTCATATCAAAATCCGGGTTCTTCTCCATCATCTTCTGTGCGGCAAATCCGAACGCCTCCCGTGCGATATGTCCCATAAACGGCTCATTCATAGGTTCAAAACCGATGACATTCGAACAGTCCGCAAATGTCTGCGCAATTCTCTCCCACATGGCGGAATAGTGATCCAGAAGCCCCACGCCATCCGCCGCCGGGGCGTTCGCCCAGAAATTATCCGCCGCCCGGATGATGGCCTCGCTCTCCAGATACGCATTATACCACATCGTACAATGCTCCGGATGCGGCAGACCTTCATCCAGACAGGCCCAGTCCGGCGCGCCGTCGATATATTTCTGCGCGAACAGATCCTGATGCATGTCGAGGATGATGTAGATTCCGTAATCCTCCGCCAGTTTCACGATCTCCTTCACCCTGCCCAGATAGGCCTCATCGTAAACCCCCGGCTGCGGCTCCACGCCGTCCCAGAAGATGCCGAAGCGCAGCAGATTAAAACCCATCTTCTTAAAGAACGGGAAGGCATCCTCAAACTTCGGGTAAAAATGCCCAAGCTTCGCCTCCCGACACAGGACATTGACACCATGCAGGATGACTTCCCTGCCCGACTCATTGATAAACCTGGTCCCTTTTAACAGTATTTTTTCCATGTCCTTCTCCTTATCCTGTCATCGTCACACGTCTCTCCGGTCACAGCACGATATGCAGCCGTCTTTCTTCGATAACCCTGTATCCTGTAACCTTGCAAGACTTACTGACACTGCGCATTCAACGCGTTTACGATCATCTCATAGAGCGGTCTGGCATCCGGCGCTACCGCGCACATTTCCGCCATCGTCATCTGATATGCAAACTGAATCATCGGACCGTCCAGTGCACCGGGCGCGTACCGGTTAAACAGCTCCACCGCCAGCGGCTCCGCCACGATCTGCTGCAGAGTGGAATCCATGGAATACCGCGCTTTTTCAAGACTGGTCCGGGTCGCATACGCATAGTGATATGTGCCGGAACCTACCGTGATCACGTCATCCCTTTCCGGCAGGACAATTTCCGCCGAAGTATTGGCCGGAACCGTCACATCCACCGTGATCTGATGATCCTCACATTTCCACGCCGCCCGGATCGTGCCGTAGACGCTCTCA
>CANRHU010000048.1 GCA_947630485.1 uncultured Lachnospiraceae bacterium | reverse complement strand
CGAGGTTTTCCGCATATTTGGATTTTTCCAGTCGTCGAAGAAATTCTTCTTGGCAGAAAAGCTGCAAACATAGCTGATAGCTTCTGCCGCTTTCCTTCGCTTTGTTTTTCAAACGCGCCAGCACGGACACAGCAAGATCAGCCACTCAGCAGCACCTCCATCACGTTCATTACTTTTGTGTATAGCTTCATTTTTTTTGCATACATGGACAAATTGGCGAGATTTTTCTGGTCATCTGCGACATAGGCATTCAACGCTTTGTTGAAGGTTTCATTGTCGAGCTTTGTCCGGTATTTGAAGCAGTCGCAAACAGTGCGTTCTCGATCATATACAGGGAGTATCACACCGTTGAAGCTTTCAACAGTCTTCCCAATTGAAAAATATTCTTTTTGAATGTAATAGGCTCTGACCGGAAATTCTCCGATATTTCCGACTGCCCTGGATGCCGTTCTCGGTACGGCAACAGACCAAGCACGAGGCGCAAAATCGCTATATCCGTAATGAAACAGTGCGGACTCCATGCAAACGATTCCCTGCGGCAGCAGTTCGCGGAGCAACTGTTCCTCTGTTATTTGATCATTGCCCGGCAATTGGTACACCCCACGCCGAACACGTTTGAGAAAACCTTCCTTGCACAACGCCGCCACATCATATTTTTTTATGCCTGCCGCAACAAAGTCGGCGGTTTTTGCAATTCCGCCGTTGCCTTTGAGCACATTTTGAGCAATCTCTTTTTGATTCAAACGAACACCAACTTTCTGCACGCTGTTTTGCGTTCTTGTATGCGTTTATTGTAACAAAGGAAGTTCTCGCTTGCAATAGCTAAATGCAAACAATTTCTGATTTTGGCATGCCGATAATTGAACCATGCCTTTTTCAAAGACAATGGGCATATAATAATTTATCAGTACTCTTTCAGACAGTTTTCAGTATAATTACAGGGGCAAATGCTCCCGCATAAACCAGCCAAAATCAAATGCCCGTCTCCGATACGGCTGATAAATTCCAGCCGCCGGAAACGGGCGTTTGGTCTTATATTTTGGATTTCTGATTACCGCCGCACCGCTGATGTTGTTGTCATGCTTTATGCGGTGTTGTCATTAATCAGGATCAGAAAATCATTTAAGAATGAGCGGGAAATATTTACTGAAAATACTGGGAGAGCCCCCAGCGGCGGCGACGAGTCAAGAGCAAAGTGGCTGGAACGGGGCTGTGGAAATGGAGCATGAAGCGACATTCCCACAGCGCAAAGAGACAGTCAGCGTCTTTAGACGCTGGCCGAGTAGTGCGGGCTTATAGCCCGCGTCTGAGCCACCCGTTTTACGGGTGGCGGCGACTTGGAGCCGAAAACATGAGCGATAATGGCATCGCGGATCGTTTGAAACCGGTCAGATCTTTCCTTCCAGAGAAGGAACATCCTCTTCGTAGCTTCCCACTGTAAGGGAACCTACCTTTACGTCTCCGGCACTGCCGTATTGGTACAACTGATCCAGAAATTCGATGGCGGCGCGGATCCGAGTGCGCAGCAGGAATCCGCCGGATTGGGCGGCTCTTAGAAGCGCGTCTGTGGAGATTTGGGGGTCCCAGCCGTAAGCGCGGCCGTGGAACTGACGAACGCCGTCAAGAACCTGCGCGATCTCATCCTTTGTCAGGGGAAGCAGCTGCGGAGCCTTGACCAGCGCATTCAGAACGGATCGGCAGGGTTCCGGATGTTCGGCATACAGTTCGGCCAGATTATCGTATTCGTGCTTGCCGTCGATCACATCTTCGATGTAGGAAGCGCTGAATGCGAATACGGTGAATACGGACTGCATCTCCGCTTGCGGGAAGAGGAAAGGAGCCATATTTTCGTAGGCCCGGAGACGGGCTTTTTTGCCGAGGCGCCCTGTCAGTTCCGCTTCGTCTACAAGAATCACCCACCCCTGACATCCCATTTTGGTGAAAAGCCGGCTCATAAAAGCAAAATAATCAGAGCAGTGTTTCGTCTTGCTGAAATTGGCGCTGAATCGGGCAGTCTGATTATAAATGCGTTTATAGATCTTCTTCAGGGCTGCGTTGGCGATAAAGTCGCCTTCCAGGTCGGCCTTCAGGAGGAATTTTTCCTCCTGGTCTTCGGTTCCCATATAGGCGCGGAGCAGGTAATATAGTTTATCGGTCTGCAGTTCCTTGGCGGCGTAGACCAGAAGCTCGGAGGCGGCCGGATTCCCCGGCGTCAGATTGTCCAGAAGCTGTGAGAAGCCGGGCTGCTGGCGCATGGGCAGGTAGGTGTTTGTTATCAGTTTCTGATAGACCAGATACAGTTTATCCATGGGGGTTTCCTTGCTTAGGGAAAGGTAGGAAACCGCCATATTATTGGAATGCGCCAGATTGAAAACGGTGTTCAGAAGGTGTGTCTTGCCTTCTCCGTATTTGCCGGATATGATAAAGCCGTCCGAAACGCCGGTTTCATAGACCTGCTCCAGCCGTCCGGAGATTTCCTTTATAATCTGAGGCCGCGCCTCGGAGAAATACTGTCCGACCGCCCTGGACGGTACGCCGGAGCGCAGGGCTTCGATCACGCGTCTCGCTTCCATATCAAACATTGCCGTCACCTCCAAGAGTCGCGGCTTTTACCAGCCGCGGGATTCCCACGCCGCCCGTAACCGCCCGGCCGAGCAGTTCCTTCGCCTCCTCGAGGGAGAGCGGATGCGCGCCGGTATGACCGGAAGAGGCCGTCAGTATTTTCTGTGACATATCTGCCAGCACCTCCGGCGTATATTCCTGCATTGCCAGACGGTCCAGATCCACGATGTCCGCAAACCGGTTGAAGCGTTCCCCGGTTATTTCGTTTTGGATGCGCATCCAAAGGGCCTGATAGGATTTGATACCGGACAGTTCATTGTCCAGAAGCTCCCGGTCGAAGGCGAACAGGAACATCACATGTTTCAGGCTGTCGATATCATCGATCAACTGGCGGATGCTTTCATAGGTGTCTTCCCGCTTCATCCGTGTATAGTGAATGGGCTGCAGGCTGGAGCGGTTCAGGAGAATCTCCAGATGGTCGATGGAGACGATGAGTCCGTTCCTGCCGCCCAGGTGAATGACCTCTGCCAGTGAGCGGAGCATGTGGCGGGCGTTGTAGCGGGTGATCCGGCTGGGGGACAGCCCTAAGGAGCGGAGCAGAGACAGCTTAACGGTCTTATCTCCGTGAAGCCATGCCAGAAGCAGTTCCCGGTTCTGCTGCTCGAGTATCGGATGGCCCAGGATACTGCCGGTCAGCAGGCTGCAGGCCAGAGCAAAATTATTGTCAAGCAGGGGGTTATTCAGGAACATTTCTTTGAGCTGGATTCGGATCTCCCGGCGCGTCAGGGCGTCTCCCATATCCTGTTGAGAGAGGTAGTCCATAAATGTCATGTCTTCCGGAATATCCTTTGCATCATAGCCCATATTCCGGATGATCGCCGCGGCGCAGCCGGACAGTGTGTCCATAAGACCGCACTGATCCAGAATTTCCAGATAAATCTCCCTGAAGTCGTGGAGCCATATTTCCCTGGCAGAAAAACTTGCGGTTTTGTAGTTCCTCTCCTCTGCCAGTTGGGAGAAAAGCCGGAGAAAGTGCGATTTGCCGCTTCCGGGGCGTCCGGTAATGAATTTAATCTTACTGCCGCCTTCCTGTATGTATTCGTCCAAGTAGTGTTCCGCCCAGAAATCGGATAGGAACTGGATGCCGGAAGAAAGTGCGGACAGCCGTACCGGTTCCGTTCGGGAAGGGCCGGGGAACGCCTGCGCGTTGGAATTGTCCATGGTTTCACCTCCGTATATTCTGTAATCTTTATCCTTATAAATGAAAGGCTATTCTACGTCATAGAAGCATAAGGTCGCCAGATACTGTTCTTTGCCGTTCGCGTCCAGAATGCGGATCGCTTTGCTGCTTTCGCGGCTGGTGCCGAACTGGAAGCGGCGGCCGCTTTTCGTAGTATCGGCGCCGGAAATGTACAGGCGGGCCAGATCGAAAGCGAAACTCTGCATGTCGTATTCCTTGCGGGAGCGGCTCATGGGAACAAGGCATTTGTACAGGTTGGTCAGATAAATATCGGTTCCTTTGTGCTTTTTATATTTGAAAAGCGCGGTATCATAGGCTTCCGACAGTTCTCCGGCGAAGGCGATGGGATTGAACGTCGCTTTTGTCAGGCGCTCCTGCCCGGCTTTTACTGTCTGGACGAAATTGGCGGGGCGCATACACTGCATCCGCTTGCGGTCGAGGTAAATGTCCTGGTTCTCGGTGTCGAAGCGGACACGGTAGGGGAACATCTCGTAGACCGGGTATTCGCCTTTGACGTCAATGCCCTGTTCCGCGCAGGCCTGAAGCATCTGTGCCGCGAAGTCTCCGCTCTCATAATATGCCCGTCCGTCGAATCCGGACGCTGTCTCCTGCGCCTGGGCGGCGATCGACGACTGATCGGAAAGGATCTGGGCGAACTGGGACAGATCTTTCGCAAGGCTTTTCAGATCGCCCCTTTCCGTATCCTGTGCGATGGTTTTGGACAGCTTCTGCAGGGCGGCGGCCGCGTCTTTCATTTTCTTCTCCAATGGCATCAGCTGGCCGTAAAGCTCTTCGTAATTCATGGGATTCTCCTTTCGTTGTGTATCGCCTTAAGTATATCTGATTTTGCAGGATTATACAAGACTCAGAAAGAATTTACACAGAGATTTGTATATGATAGAATGGATTAAGGAAACGGATCAGCGGCGCGGATACAAAAACCGCGGCAGGCGAGCCAGCCGGCCAAATGGAAGAAGCGCAGCGCCGCGGAAGGGATACCGACAGATGGAACTGTACGCATGGCAGAGGGAATGCCTGAAGAAATGGAAAGAAAACGGATACCGGGGGATTGCCAATGTGGTTACAGGGGCAGGCAAGACGGTGCTTGCCCTGGAAGGAGCCTGCATGCTTTCGGAGAAATATCCGGGACGGCTCCGCGTCCGGATCGTAACGCCGACCGTATCCCTTGCCGGACAGTGGGCGAAGGCCGTCCGGGAATATGAAAGGACGAAGACGTCTGCTGTCGGAATCTATAGCGGGCAGAGAAAGGACGCGCACAGCGGCGGGTATACGGTCTATGTCGTCAATTCCGCCCGGTATGCGTTGGCGCGGCATGTTCTGGAGGATATGAAAGCAGGGTATCATGTGCTTCTGATCGCGGACGAATGTCACCGTTACGCAGGAGCCGAGAATCGAAAAATCTTCGATTTTATACGGCAGCCATCCTGTTCTCCGGAGCGGTATCACTGCCTCGGACTGTCGGCAACCCCGAGATTCGATGAAGAGGGGCTTTTTTTGGAGAGGGCGCTTGGTAGGGAGATTTACCACTACCGGTTCCATGAGGCGGTTCGGGAAGGAACGGTTTCCCGTTTTTTCGTATATCAGATCGGACTGTCTTTCTCGGCGGATGAGCTCCGGGCGTATGATCAGCTGTCGAGCCGGATGGGAATGCTTTATTACGAACTTCAGGCGCGGTATCCGGAGCTTTCGGGAATGGGAGAGCATGCGTTCTTTCGCTTCCTGAACCGGACGGCGGCCAGGGAAGGGGAGGATTCGCCGGCGGCTGTTTACGTGGGCCTGTCCCATCAGAGGGCGGCGGTCAGTTACGATGCGGCGGCGCGGTCTGCCTGCGCCTGCGAACTGATCCGCCGGACGGATCCCGCGGCGCAGATCCTGGTTTTCTGTGAAAGAATCAGCCAGGCAGACGAATTGCGTCGGCGTCTGCAGCTTTGCGGTATCGGACGGGTCGGAAGCTATCATTCCCGCATGCCGGAACGGGTCCGGAAACGGATGCTTCGTGACTTCCGCGACGGCGAGGTGCGGATCCTGATCTCATGCAAGGCGCTGGATGAAGGAGTTGATGTGCCGGACGCGGCGGTCGGAATCGTTATGTCCGGAACCTCGATGACCAGACAGAGGATTCAGAGGATCGGCCGTATTTTGCGCCGGAGGAAAGACAAAGCCTGGGCCTGCCTGTATTATCTTTATGTCAGGGAGTCGGCGGAAGACAGTATGTTTCTGATGGAATATAAGGGCTCTGAAACAAGCTGCAGCTTGTCATATAACATGCAGGAAAATGTTTTTATATTCAAAGGTTACGAGGCTGCTGCCGCCAGTCTTCTGCGGGAGACCGGCGGAAAGGGGGCGGAGGTCCCGATCCTGAGAGAAATGCGGCGTTGTCTGCTGCGAGGCGTTCTGCGGCCAGACTGGATGACGGCTCCAGAGGAACTGGAGCTCCGGATGCAGGAGGAGACAGGAAGGAGAGAACGGAATTACCTGCTTTGTATGAAACGGATGGCTGAGATACGGTCTGCGGACAGAAATACGTAAATTCAACCCGGATGCGGACTTTACTTTGCGAGAGGGTTAAAAATGTAAAAATGCGTTGAATGCGAAGGTTGATGTCAATCTGGGCAGATAAAGCTATCCTCGTGTCGGTTAAGACGAAAGGCTGGTCGGCTTTCTTTTTGATAATCAATTTTGCAACATAAGCGTTCGAGAAATCCCGATCTTACCCGTCCAGCTTTTTCGTGGGATTCCCGCACCCTTTTTACGCAAAGCAAATGTAGGAATTGAATTACTTTGTAATTTGTATGAGTTCGATCCCTTCGCTTTTTCCAAGATTACGGCTATACAGCTTTTCCGTGGAGCTGCTCCAATGCTCGTGAACCCCCAAATTCGTAACGGTGTGCCCTTGACTGTCCGTGTAGATCGTGCCGGAGGGCGCGTTCCCGACGAGCCCGGACTCATGCAGATAATTTTCTACCGTGGGATCGCCGCGCAGCGCTCCGTTATTATCCGTGACTGTCGGCTCGTTCATCAGGAAATCCGCCCCCACGCTGTCAATGGCAACCGGATCCTGAGAGACAAATACGCTTGATGTGTAATCCCCGTTGAAGGGTGCCTGCTGCCATCTGGAATTGTCTCCGGTGATGGATGCCCCTTCGCTGGGGGCGCAAATCAGGGCGTCCAGCATATAGAGAACCGTCTTGTCCCCCAGATCCGCGTTGGCCATCAGGTCAACAAGAGGGCTGTAAATTCCCATCTCGTTTCGGGTGAGCCACTGGTGAAGGTTTGCGCCCTCCGGCGGGCGCATGGTGTTGCCGTTGATGAAAGAACCAAAATGATTTTTGCCGCACAGCGTGATCCCGTAACTGTGGCCTTTGAGATTGGCAAGATTGATCATATACGTCGCTTCTGTGACGCAGGTGGGCAAATAGTTGACCTTTCCACTGAAAGAATGGGACCAGACAATGGGGGCGGACTCGTCCGCCACTCCGGTATCCCGGTTCACAAAGCGGACGCCTTTCAATTCTCCTTCGGTACACATCTCTGCCATGTAGTCCGGGAAAAGCCGGGACACGTCATAAACGGTGATGTCCCCCGGTGCGACACCGGCTTCCTTTACCAGTGATGAGAGTAAGGCTTTCAGCAGCATCGGGTTTGTGTAGCTCATTTTGGTCTCGCCGGAGGTGTCGTCGTCATAGACAGCAGAGCCATTAATATTAGCCTTGATGGCGATCTTCTCGCCCGCGACATACCCGTCATTCCTGCCGCGGGCACTGTTATTCGCGGTGAACAGTGCCGCCCAGCCATCTCGGGCGGTATCCTTCCCGCCCAGAGAGGCAATGGAGTCATTGACCATGCTCAAAATAATACTCTCGTCGAAGTGACGGGACTCCCACCAGTAGCCATTTCCGTCCCAATCCACGCTGTCCGGATCGTAAGCCCAGACCACGCGCCCCGGCATGGCGCCGATTCCGGTTCCATAGGGTTCGTGCTGCGGATAAATCCCGTCGTAAGGCAATGTGGACACCTCCTTCGTATCTATTAGTCCAAGGCTCTTAGGCCACGCCCGTATTTCATCTTCGGATGTCCCGGCCGCAGTGCTTGCAACAGGCGTTTCCTGCGTGTCCGAATAAGATTCGGCGGACTTGTTTTCCGCACAGGAAGCAAGGCAAAGACATCCTATCAGAGCCGCAAAAATGTAGGAAATCATTCTTTTCATATATTTTCTCACGCTATCCATTATTCTAATGATGCCCCAAAGATTCTAATCTCATCCGGCTTTTCCGGCGAACCATTTTCCGATCCGTATTTTACTTTAGATATTCTGTAAAGAAACGCTCCAGCTTATCAAATGGAATGGCGTTCTTCCCGCCGCCGTCATACAGATCAGTGTGAACGGCGTCCGGGATGATGAGCAATTCCTTGTTTGCCGTGTACTTGCTGTTCTTTGTCATAGCTGCATAGGCATCTTTTGAAAAGTAGCAGGAGTGCGCCTTTTCACCGTGCATAATCAGTACTGCGCTTCTGATCTCATTGCTATATTTGAGAATGGGCTGGTTGAGGAAGGATTCACAGCCGATTATATTCCAGCCGCCGTTGGAGTTGAGACTGCGGGGATGGTAGCCCCGTTTGGTTTTGTAGTAATCGTAATAATCCTTTACGAAGAACGGCGCGTCCTCCGGCAACGGATCAACGACACCGCCGCCGAGCGCATAGTCTCCCGCCTTCAAATCCGCAAGCCGCTGCGCGCACATGGCCGCCTTTTTCTGATATCGGGCTTCCTCGCTGTCCTCAGCGTCAAAGTAGCCGTTGGCATTTACTCTTGACATATCGTACATCGTGGAGGCTACGGTTGCTTTTACTCTCGTATCCAATGTCGCCGTATTCAGCGCCATGCCGCCCCAGCCGCAGATGCCGATAATTCCGATTCGGTCAGGATCGACTTTTTCGTACAGTGACAGGAAATCCACCGCCGCCATAAAGTCCTCGGTATTGATGTCGGGAGACGCCATGTAACGGACATTTCCTCCGCTCTCGCCGGTAAAAGATGGGTCAAAGGCAATCGTCAAAAACCCGCGCTCCGCCATCGTCTGGGCGTACAGTCCCGCTGCTTGCTCTTTGACCGCGCCGAAGGGGCCGCAGACGGCAATCGCCGGAAGCTTACCTTCCGCATTTTTCGGCACATACAAATCTGCCGCCAGCGTGATACCGTAACGGTTCACAAATGTGACCTTGCTGTGGTCTACTTTCTCGCTCTTTGGGAAAGTTTTATCCCATTCCGCCGTCAGTTTCAGTTCTTCTTTTTTCATGATGTCTGCCATCCTTTCATTATTTTATTGATTGTTTTTCGGTCTTCCGTATCAGATAATCCATAAGGTCTACCCGCTTTTGGCTTTCGTGCATCCGGTCAAGCAGACCGCAGCGGCATTGCTTGAGGAATCTTGTCAGTTCGCTCAGGCTGCCCGCTTGCAGGATACGCTCGGCTTTGTTGATTTCATCAGCCGTGCATCCTGCGTCGGCCATCCCCGTGAGCAGACTCTCCGTTTGTTCGCTCATTATCTCGTCCTTTCTGCGTCCGGCTTTTTCTTACATTTACAGTATAGTACATTGATATTTTCTTCGCTAATGGTTATAATGAATATCGCGATATTCTTTTAGTGAATATCACGATATTGAACGGAGGACACCAATATGGAAATTCGTACTTTAAGATACTTCCTTGCCGTTGCAAGAGAAGAAAATATGACCAAAGCCGCGGAGAGCCTGCACGTTACGCAGCCCACTCTTTCCAAAACGCTGCGTGCATTAGAGGACGAACTTGGGAAAAAGCTGTTTACACGGCACAGCTTCAGCATTTCATTGACCGAGGAAGGCATCCTTCTCAGAAAGCGGGCGGAAGATTTAGTTTCGATGGCGGATAAAATCATCGGCGAATTTGTGTCTTTGGACGATATAACCGGCGGAGATATTTATTTTGGGCTTGCTGAATCCTATCAAATTCGTTACCTTGCGCAGGAGATCAAGCGTTTCAAAGAGATTTATCCAGGACTGCGCTATCACATCAGCAGTGGGGATACGGAACAGGTCACAGAAAAGCTGGACAAGGGTATTCTTGACTTTGCCGTGCTTGCGGAGGAACCGGATACAGCAAAGTATCACTATCTTACTTTCCCGGAGGCGGATGTATGGGGGCTGGTCATATCTATGGATCACCCTTTGGCGAAAAAGGAAAGCATCCTTGCGGATGACGTTGCCGGGCTGCCGCTGTTTTGCTCGGAGCAAGGGTGGAAACGCGACATCCCGCGCTGGGCCGGGGAAAAAATGGACGAGTTACTCCTGGAAGGCTCCTTTCGTTTGTCCTATAATGCATCTTTGTTTGTCAGGGAGGGTCTGGGGTTTTTGCTGACCTTTGACCATTTGATTGATACGAGTCCGGGAAGCGGACTTGTGTTCCGCCCGCTTTCACCGAAATTGGAGGTAAAGATGTACTTGATTTGGAGAAAGTATCAGGCTTTTACGCCTATCGCGGAACGTCTGCTTGCGGAATTGAAGGATAGATTTGCCTGAGTTTTGATGGAGTCAGGTTTCCATCCTGCTGTCGAACCCTTCCTGCGATTATATTGGTATCTTTGCTATAAAACCGGCAGGTTCCTCTTGACGGATGAAGGTATTCATGGTAAACTGTCTTCCGTTGAAATTGAAGGTTGACATCGGCCTGAAGTGATTCATAAGTCGGTTATGGTATTAGTTTCATCCCTGACTTTACGGTTGTAACCGTACTTAGTGGTAGAGCGCGTGGCTGTTAACCGCGCTCGTAGGTTTGGATCCTGCTCGGGGAGTTATATAAGGCCTGCCGCGTGAATAATTGTGGCGGGATTTATATTTTCTTCTGTGAAATCCACTTGCCAAGCCGTTGGAAGTATGTTAGAATGAAGTCTGTTGGAAACATCAGGCCCCATGGTCAAGCGGTTAAGACATCGCCCTTTCACGGCGGTAACACGAGTTCGAATCTCGTTGGGGTCATCAGCATTTCGGACCTTTAGCTCAGTTGGTTAGAGCAACCGGCTCATAACCGGTCGGTCCTGGGTTCGAGTCCCCGAAGGTCCATTATTCGGCCCGGTGGTTCAGTTGGTTAGAACGCCGCCCTGTCACGGCGGAGGTCGTGGGTTCGAGTCCCATCCGGGTCGTAAAAGACTGTGAAGATGATTTGGCTTCATTTTCACAGTCTTTTCTTTTCTGCGCGGGCAGGATGCCCGTGACACTCTGTTTGTATTACGTCAGTATGCAAACGGAGCGCCAGTGATGTCGAACGGAACGTTTCATTCCGAACGCGAAAATAGCCGCAAAGATAGTCGAAAATAATTGGAGTATTTTCAGCAAAAGAACTTGACAAACGGCGAGGGATGGATTAGAATGTATTTTGCTGTGAAGATAATTGATAGATTTGCACAGAAAAAGGATATGTGTGCGTAGCTCAGCTGGATAGAGCACTTGGCTACGGACCAAGGTGTCGGGGGTTCGAATCCTCTCGCGCACGTAAAAACCCTTGATTATTTCAGGGGTTTTTCCTTTATTATCATAAAATTCCGGGGAACATTAGAAAGTGTGGATTTGGAATCGGTCAGATAATGACCCAGAGTGCAGGAGATGGAGATGAAGAGTTCCGGTGAGAGTGTTGCGCTGCCTGTTCCGGGAAGGGAACGCATAACCGAGATCGACGTAGCCAGGGGATTGGCGTTGTTTTTGACGGTTCTTGGGCATGTTTTGCTGAGCAGCGGAGTATGGTTCGGCTGGATTTTTTCATTTCATATGCCTGCGTTCTTTTTTCTTTCCGGCATGACGTTTAGGCCGGAAAAGGCGGGAAGCTTTGGGGCGTTTGTGAGGGGACGGCTGAGAAAGCGGATTGTCCCCTATTTTGCTGCAATCGCAGCCGGAACTGCGGTTTGTATGCTTCGTCCGGATTACCGGGAAGTTCTTTTCCAGTTCGACTGGAAGTATCTGCTGACCTGGGCTTTCTATTATGCGCAGCCCAAAGAGTTGTATGTTGGTCAGGTCTGGTTTCTTGCGGCGCTTTTCTTTGCTGAAATTCTGGCCTATGGATGGCTGCGCCTGTTCCGTGGGAGAAATCTTCTGGTTCGCGGATATTCGCTTCTTTTGATTGCCTGGCTGGGGACTCAGATTCGGGGAATCGATCCATATCTTCCCTGGGGAGAGCGGCTTCCCTGGAAGCTGGATACGGCGATAGTGGCGTTTGTATTTTTGCTTTTCGGATATTATGCGTCGGAGCTGCATTTGCTGGAACGCTTCCGAAAATACGCCTGGCTGTGTGGACCGCTGTGCGCATATCTGAATTATTGTTTTGGAGTTCGTTTTCTGGGCAGTACAAATATGTGTGACTGCGTCTATGTGTCGGCAGAGTATTACTATACGGCTGCGTTTCTGGGGATCATAGCGCTTTTGTCGTGCGCGGTTATTTTGCGGGAGTCCCGGTTTTGGCAGTTTTGCGGCCGTAATTCCCTGATTATGTTTATCGTGCAGACTTTTGCGATTTACCTGGTGCTTGACGCGGTGACGGCAGTGACCGGGGTTAAGTATACGCCCATGAGGGACATACCTGGAGATGCATTTGCCCTGGCCGTTTCAATTGCCGCATTTATCATAATGGCGGGTTTCGCCGTCGTATGGAACAGATGCAGGGGGCGGGTTGAACAGATGCGGAGGCCGGACTTCTTTCCGTGCAGATCGCGCGGGAAAAATAAGAATCTATAAAAGCATCTATTGCGGGCGCGGATAAAAAGGGATATAATTAAGAAAAACTGTATACACAAAATACAAATAATTTTATAACAGGAGGCTGGAAATGGATATTCGTTATTCTGTAAATCAGAGGGATGTGAAGCGTTACACGACTGAAGAGCTGAGAAAGGAGTTCCTGATTACGGATCTGTATGCGCCGAATGAGGTGCATGCCGTCTATTCTCATGTGGATCGAATGGTGACGCTGGGGTGTATGCCGACGACGGAGCAGGTTTCGATTGATAAAGGAATTGACTGCTGGAAGAATTTCGGCACGAATTTCTTCCTGGAGCGCCGCGAGATCGGAATTTTCAATATCGGAGGACCCGGGCGAATTACGGCGGACAGTGAAACATTTTCTATGGGATACAAGGACTGTCTCTATATCACAAAAGGAACGAAGACGGTTCTGTTTTCCAGTGATGACGCGGCTCATCCGGCCAAGTTCTATATGGTGAGCGCTCCGGCTCATACGTCTTATCAAACGACATTTATCTCCATTCAGGATGCGGCAAAGAGAACGTTAGGCTCTCAGGCAGAGTGCAACCGGAGGACAATCAATCAGTTTATTCATCCGGATGTGCTCAAAACCTGCCAGCTGTCTATGGGCATGACGGTGCTTGAAGAGGGAAGTATCTGGAATACGATGCCGTGCCATACCCATGAGCGCCGTATGGAAGTGTATATGTATTTTGAGGTTCCGGAGAATAACGTTGTCTTCCACATGATGGGAGAACCTTCTGAAACGCGGCATATCGTTATGAAGAATGAGGAAGCGGTTATCAATCCGTCCTGGAGTATCCATGCAGGTGCGGGAACTTCCAATTATACGTTTATCTGGGCGATGGGCGGCGAAAATCTGGCTTTCGACGACATGGATAATCTGAAGCCGACAGAACTGAAATAAGACAGAGAATGCGGTGCCGTATAGAAAGATGACAAGAAAGCAAATGGTGAGGACGTATGGGCGACGCGGTATATAAGAATCGGGAAGACATGGTATATCAGGTGCTGAAGAAAGAAATTCTGGATCTGGAACTGAAACCGGGACAGCTGATCAAAGAAACCGAGATCTGCGAGCGGTTCTCGGTTTCCAGAACCCCGGTCCGTGACGCCCTCCGTCTTTTGCAGGAGCAGGGTTTTGTGATTACGGTGCCCTATCAGGGGATTTATGTGACGCTTCTCAGCCTTAGCAATATCAAACAGATGATCTATATGCGGGTGGCCGTGGAGACTATGGTTATGCGGGATTTTTCCAGGATTGCCACGCCGCTTCTTATGGAGGATGTTTATTATTTAATCCGCAAGCAGAAAGCGCTTGTGCAGACTGGGAATTTCAAACCGGAGCAGTTTTACCGCCTGGATGCGGAACTGCATGCCTGTTGGTTTGATGCGACAAAAAAGAGTAAGCTTTGGGCGCTTTTGCAGGAACAGCAGCTTCACTATACCCGGTTTCGGATGCTGGATTTTGTGACGGAGACAGATTTTACGCGGATCATTCATGAGCATGAACAGCTTGTGGAACGGCTTACGCAGGGCGATATTGCGGGAATGGAAGTGACGTTAAAGGATCATCTGTATTTCAGCATGAAGAGAATGCGCCATCAGATCGATGTGGAATACCGGGATTATTTTGAGGAAGAAGATCCGGTGGGAAAATTCGATATCTGAACAAAACGGCCGGGGGTGCTATGCATGCCGCGGGTTTGGCGTGTTATTGGCGGCAGCCATTTTGGGATGCGTTTATCAGAATTTCAGAGATGCTGTGGAGAGGGTAGAGAGATGAATTGGAAAGCGGTTGAACAGAAGTTGAAAACAGCTCCGGGATCTATCGGGTTTTACTACAGGAATCTTGTGGATGGAGCAGAGTGGGCGTATCGCGGGGATGAGAAGTTTTATGCAGCCAGTGTGATCAAAACCTATATCATGGCGGCGGCATTTGCGAAGATCGAGCGGGGAGAACTGGATCCCAACCAGATCATCACGATGAAGAAGGAGTACTGTGTGCCGTCCTGCGGCGCGGTGGCCTATATGCATGAAGGGCTTGAAGTGACGGTCATGGATCTGATCACGCTGATGATTATTTTCAGTGACAATACCACCACCAACATGATGATCGATCTGCTGGGCATGGAGGAGATCAATGCCGAGGTGCGCGCTTTGGGCTATGAGGATCCGTGGCTGCGTAGGAAAATGTACGACTGGGAAAAGGCGCGCCGGGGAATCCAGAACCTGATCACACCCCGGGGCGTAGGGCAGATCCTGACCGACATTTACGAAGGCCGGGTGGTGAGTAAAGCGGCCAGTGAGAAGATGCTTTCGATCTTAAAGGATCAGCAGTACGACAGCAAGATGCCCTTCTATCTGCGGGCGCTGGATGACGCGCCGCTGGTGGCTCATAAGACGGGCGAAGATACCGGAATTACCCACGACGTGGGTATTGTGTATGCGGAGAAACCATTTGTGGCGTGCTTCTGCGGCAATGAGACGGACACGCCCATGTTTGAGCGCGTGATGGCGGAGATCGCTTATTATCTGTATCTGGAGAATTCGCCGGAGGTGCTGGCGAAGGGGAATGTGCGATGGGAGGAGATTTACCGGCAGTTCGCGGGCTGATGCGGTGAGACGTGGGAAACGAATGTCGGACGCGTTTTTCCGGTGCGGGATCGTGGTGTTTCCGGTGAAGGTTCGCGGTGAGAGGAGACAAGGATATGAAGATCACGAAAATCGACGTGGCGGAAGTGAATATTCCGCTGGTGACGCCGTTTAAGACGGCTTTGCGGACCGTGGAGACGGTTAATGATATTGTGGTGCGGGTATTGACGGATACCGGAGAGGCAGGCTACGGAGAGGCGCCGCCCACGGCGGTGATCACCGGGGATACCAAAGGTTCGATCCGCTGTGCCATCGAGGAATTTATCGCGCCAAGCATTAAGGGCATGGATATCGAGGATCTGGACGGAATTATGCGCAAACTGCACAGCTGTATCCTGAAGAATACGTCGGCGAAGGCTGCGGTGGATATGGCTGTCTATGATCTGTTTGCCAAATCCTGCGGAAAACCGCTTTATAAGGTGTTGGGCGGCAGCAGGACGGAGTTTGAAACGGATCTGACGATCAGTGTCAATGAGATCGACGAGATGGTGTCTGACAGCCGAAAGGCTGTGGAACAGGGGTTTGGTATTCTCAAGATCAAGGTTGGAAAGGAAAGCCTGAAGGATATTCAGCGGATTAAGGCCATCCGTGATGCGGTGGGACCGGACGTGAAGCTGCGCATTGACGCCAATCAGGGTTGGACAGCGAAGGATGCGGTGCGGATTATCCGCACGCTGGAGGACATGGGCATTGAGATGGATCTGGTGGAGCAGCCGGTATCGGCCCATGATTTCGCGGGGATGCAGTATGTAACGAGCCAGGTGAATACGAAGATTTTGGCGGATGAGAGCGTATTTTCTCCCGAGGATGCATTTCGTCTGATTCAGGGGCGGGCCGCGGATTTGATCAATATTAAATTGATGAAGACAGGCGGTATCTATGAAGCGCTTAAGATCTGCGCCATCGCCGAGAGCTTCGGCGTAGAGTGTATGATCGGCTGTATGCTGGAGAGCAAGATCGCGGTCAGTGCGGCGGCCCATCTGGCGGCCGGCAAAAGCGTGATCACAAGGGCGGATCTGGATGGGCCGAGTCTGTGCCGGATCGATCCGTATACAGGCGGCCCGGTTTATGAGGGAAGCAGGATCATCATGAATGAGACGCCGGGTATCGGAATTACAGCAGTGCCGGGTTTTGAGGAGCAGGCAGTGTAGGAGGAATTAAGAGAATGAGATATGGAATCGTAAAAGGATCGCTCTGCACGATCTATGAGGAAGCGTCGGAGAAAATGATGTCAGACGGGCAGGTATTGTCGGGGATCGCCGATGAGGTGACGCACGGAATGATCGTGGCGATTACCGGGGACGCGGAGACGGAGAAGTACCCGGAGACAGAGAGTTCTTCGGGAACCGCCGGGAAGCATCCGGAAAAGGCGGATGCGGCGGCCATGTTCCTGCCGGTGCGTACATTTTATAACTATACCGGATACCTTCCGGCAGAGGATGTTCTGGAAGTATCGCTTGAGGCGGCAAAGGAATGGGAGGCATCCGATCTGCGGGTGGTGAACGGCATCTGCGTGGATGTGACGTCGCTTCCGAAGGTGCAGGGCGTGAAGCTGATCAGTCTGTTTCGCGGTAGTTTGGTGAAGGTTCTGGACTGGGAGTCGGAGCGTGAGGGCTGGGCCAGGGTGCAGCTGGCGGACGGCCGCGCCGGATATATGCGGAACCAGTTCCTTTCGGAGAAGAAATTCTCTCAGGCGGGCGCGTGGCTTGACGAACTTCCGCAGGCGGAGATCGCCGATGAAAATGCGTTCCGGCGGGCAGTCGCTGATACGGCGAAGACCTACCTGGGCGTCCAGTACCGCTGGGGCGGCAAGACTACCGCGGGTATCGACTGTTCGGGTCTGGTTTCGGTCAGCTATATGCTGAACGGTATTTTAATCTATCGGGACGCCAAGATTATGGACGGATTTCCGCTGAAAGAGATTAAGAAGGAAGAGATGAAAGTGGGCGACCTGCTGTTCTTCCCGGGCCATGTGGCCATGTATCTGGGCGACGGTCTGTATGTTCATTCCACCGGCAAAATTGGAAGCGGCGGCGTGGTTTTTAACAGTCTGAATCCGGAGAGCCCGATTTACCGGCAGGATCTGGTGGACTGCATGAAGGCGGTCGGAAGTATATTTGCGTGACAGCTGATGTAAAATGCGGGAAGGAGAAGAATGTTATGATGGACGCGAGATTAACGCTGGAGAAACGCATCGAGGCGGAGCTTAAAAGTTACGATGGATTTGTCGGTATTTACGCCGATGACCTTCATGGAAATATTATTTCCATGGGAGCGGATGAGAAGTTTGAGACGGCCAGCACGGTGAAAACATACATATTGGCGGCTTTGTTCGATCAGATCGAGAAGGGAAAGGCAAGTCTGAACGACATGCTCACCTATAAGGAGGAGCATGTCGTGGACGGCAGCGGTGTGCTGTGCGCGCTGGATCCGGGAGCGGTGCTGCGGGTAAAGGACGTTGCGACGCTGATGATCATCGTCAGCGACAACATTGCTACGAATATTATGATCGATTATCTGGGGTTAGATACGATCAATGCCTGCATCCAGAAGCTGGGCTGCAAGGATACTGTGCTTCACAACCCGATCCATTTCGACCTGTATGATAAACTGGGAACTACGACGCCGCGGGATTACGCCAGCATTTTTACGCGTCTGGCGAAAGGGGAGCTGCTGAACCCGAAGGCGGACGCGCAGATGGTGGAAATCTTCAAAAAGCAGCATTACAACAGTATGCTGACAAAGGATTTTCCGCAGTATTTTATGGACAGTGATAATACGGACGATGTGATTTTTAAGGTGGCGTCCAAGAGCGGAAGCATGAACGCCTGCCGCAATGACGGCGGAATCATTTATACGCCCTACGGACCCTATGTGCTGGTGATGCTTCATAAGAATTTCAGCGACGCTATGTATTACGCGGGCCATCCGGCGACGGTGTTTGGCGCCAAAATCAGCCGGATGCTTCTGGATCAGTTCCTGGCGCTGGAGGGACGGTTCGTGCTGTGAGTGAGTACGAGATTATCCGCTCCCGCCGCAGGACCGTTTCCCTGCAGGTGACGCGGGACTGCCGCGTGGTGGTGCGATGCCCCATGCGAATGCCTGTGCGGCAGATTCGGGAGTTCGTGGAAAGCCATGCGGACTGGGTGAGGGCACACGTTGAAAAGGCGCGGGAGCAGCAGGAGAACCGGCCCATTTTCACGGAAAAGGAGATCCGGCAGTACCGGGAACTGGCCCGGCGCGTGCTTACGGAGAAGACGGAGCTGTGGGCGGCGCGGATGGGCGTCGCTTACGGGAGGATCACGATCCGGCAGCAGGCGACCCGGTGGGGCAGCTGCAGCGCAAAGGGGAATCTCAATTACAACTGGGTGCTGATGCTGGTGCCGGAGGAACTGCAGGATTATGTGGTGGTGCATGAGCTGGCCCATCGCCGGGAGATGAACCACTCGCCTGAATTTTGGAAGATCGTGGCGGAGCAGCTGCCGGACTACGCGGTCAGGAGAAAGCGGCTGAAGGAGTATGCGGGGTATACGGATATCCAGACAGCGCCGGAGGAGACCTATGATTTCGAAATGGATGGTATATGCGAAAAAGGCAGATTTTGACGGATTGTCGCGGAGGTTCGGCATCACGCCGGTGACGGCGCGGATCATCCGCAACCGGGATGTCATCGGCGAGGAAGCGGTTCGGCGGTATCTGTACGGGACGCGGAAGGATCTCTACTCGCCGTATCTTCTAAAGGGCGCGGACAAAGCGGCAGATATCCTTCTTGAAAAGATCGCCGGGGGAAAATGGATCCGCATTGTGGGCGACTACGATATCGACGGTGTCTGCTCTACGTATCTGCTTTATATGGCGCTGAAACGGCTCGGCGCGAAGGTGGACTATGAGATCCCGGATCGGATCAAGGACGGTTACGGTATCAATGAGCAGATCATTGAAGCGGCCGCGGCTGACGGCGTCGATACGGTGCTGACTTGCGACAACGGCATTTCCGCGGTGCCGCAGATGGAGTATGCCAGGCAGCACGGCCTGACAGTGGTGATCACTGATCATCACGACATTGCTCAGGATGCGGATGGAAGGGACATTCTTCCGTGGGCCTCGGCTATCGTCAATCCGAAGCAGGCGGACTGTACATATCCATGGAAAGAGATCTGCGGTGCGGTGGTGGCTTATAAACTGATACAGATCCTCTATGAGCGGGCCGGAATCCCTATGAGCGAGTGGGAGGAGATGCTGGAATTTGCGGCCATCGCTACCGTGGGCGACGTGATGCGGCTGCAGGACGAAAACCGGATCATTGTTAAGGAAGGCCTGAAGCAGATTCCGCGGACAAAGAGCATCGGTCTGAAGCTTCTGGTTGAGAAAAATAATCTGGATATTTACAATCTAAGCGCCTACCATATCGGTTTCGTTATCGGCCCGTGCCTGAATGCGGGCGGGCGGCTGCAGACCGCCAAGCTGGCGCTGCGGCTTTTGCTGAGCCGGGACGCCGCGGAGGCGGATGCGCTTGCCCAGGAGCTGAAGCTTCTGAACGACCAGCGCAAGGACATGACCGCGCAGGGGCTGGAGCAGGCAGTGCAGCAGGTGGAGGAGCATTTTCAGAACGATAAGGTTTTGGTGGTCTATCTGCCGGATTGTCACGAGTCCCTGGCCGGTATCATCGCCGGGCGGCTCCGGGAGCGGTACAATAAGCCGTCGTTCGTCATCACGAAGTCTGAGGACGGCGTCAAGGGCTCCGGCCGGTCCATCGAGGCTTACCATATGTTCGCGTCGCTCTGCGAGGTGAAGGAACTGTTCACTAAATTCGGCGGGCATCCGATGGCCGCGGGACTTTCCATGGCTGCGGAGGCGGATGTGGAGCGGCTTCGCCGGCAGCTGAATGAGCGCGCGAAGCTGACGGAGGAGGATTTCATCCCGAAGCTGTGGATCGACGTGCCGATGCCTATGGATTATGTGACGGAGGATTTCATTCATGAGCTGGAGCTTTTAGAACCCTTCGGAAATGGAAATGAGAAGCCGCAGTTCGCCCAGAAAGGGCTGCGGATACGTTCCGCGCGGGTGCTGGGGAAGAACCGCAACGCGGTGAAGCTGTCTGTGATCACGCCGGACGGGACGCCGATGGACGCCATGGTATTTACCGATGGGGACGCATTTCTGGAGGAAATGGGCGGCAGCCGCGTGATGGACGCTATTTATTATCCGACGATCAATGAATATAACGGGAACCGGACGATTCAGGCGGTGGTGAAGGAGTGGAAATTTGCGTTCGGGCAGGGCTGAATCTTGAATCCGGTTTGTGCTTCGTGTATGGAAGCAGTATTTTGGAAACAGTACGGGGTTGAAAAATTCCATATGATTGGATATAATGGGAAAAACCATAGTTAAGCATATAGAAAGGCGGATAACACCATGGTAAATCAGGTAATGGATTTTATTGAGCAGCAGGATCCGGAGGTAGGAGCGGCCGTTAAGCAGGAGGCGGCCCGCCAGCGGCGGAATCTGGAACTGATTGCGTCGGAGAATATTGTGTCGGAGACCGTGATGGCGGCCATGGGTACGGTTCTGACAAATAAATACGCGGAAGGGTACTCCGGCAAGCGCTACTACGGCGGCTGTGAGTATGTCGATGTGGTGGAGACGCTGGCGATCGAGCGCGCGAAGAAGCTGTTCGGCTGCGATTACGCCAACGTACAGCCCCATTCCGGCGCTCAGGCCAACATGGCGGTGTTCCTGGCGATGTTAAAGCCCGGCGACACCTTTATGGGTATGAACCTGGATCAGGGCGGACATCTTTCCCACGGCAGCCCCGTGAATTTCTCCGGAATGTATTTCCATATGGTGCCTTATGGCGTCGATGAAAACGGATTCCTGGATTACGACGAGATGGAGCGCATTGCTCTTGAGTGCAGGCCGAAAATGATCCTGGCGGGAGCCAGCGCGTACGGCCGCGTGATCGATTTCAAGCGGTTCCGTGAGGTGGCGGACAAGGTGGGCGCGTACCTGATGGTGGATATGGCCCATATCGCCGGGCTGGTGGCGGCAGGCGTCCATCCCAGCCCGATTCCCTACGCGGATGTAGTTACGACCACGACCCACAAGACGCTGCGCGGACCGAGAGGCGGCATGATCCTGGCGAATAAGGAAGCCGCAGAGAAATTTAATTTCAACAAAGCGATCTTTCCGGGGACTCAGGGCGGTCCGCTGGAGCATGTGATCGCGGCAAAAGCGGTATGTTTCGGCGAGGCGCTGAAGCCGGAATTTAAGACGTATCAGCAGCAGATCGTGAAGAATGCCAAGGCATTGGCGGAAGAGCTTCAGAAGCAGGGCTTTAAGATTCTGACAGGCGGTACGGACAACCATCTGATGCTGGTGGATCTGAGAGGTATGGACATCTCCGGCAAGGAACTGCAGAACCGCTGCGACCAGGTTTACATCACGCTGAACAAAAACGCGGTGCCCGGCGATCCCAGAAGCCCGTTTGTGACCTCCGGCGTGCGCATCGGAACGCCGGCTGTGACGTCACGCGGTCTGGTGGAGGAAGATATGGCCAAGGTGGCGGAGTGCATCTGGCTGACCGCGACGGATTTTGAGGCGAAGGCCGACTATATTCGGGCGGAAGTGACGAAAATCTGCGAGAAATATCCGATCTATCAGTGAGCGAGGGAAGACTTTATTTTATGGACATTCAGTATCCATTATTTCTGCAGAATATAAGGGAGACGGCATCCGGATATTCATTTCCCAGCGGACACAGCATTATGGCTGCGGCGAATTACGGAACCATGATCGAGAGATACCGTCTTTTCCAGAAATTATATCGGCGTCCATACGCCGCAGGATGTTGTGGTCGGCGCGCTTCTGCTGATTTTTTGAAAGAATGAATGTTATTTTTTGATTGACGGAAACCGCGAATGATGGTACATTTATATCCAGCCAAACAGCATATGCTTTTGCGCCGGGAGGCGCCGGTGCGGATATCCGCGCCGAGGGAACACGACTGAGACTGTCGGGCTATCCCAGTAACCGTGAAGCTGACGAACGGGCAATCAAGTCACTGCCGCAAGGTGGGAAGGCACCTTAGTAGGAAGAAGCCAAGCCGGGAGACCTGTCTGCATATGAAACACTTCTGGGGTTGGGTGGGAACAGCGCGGGTCTGTGCGAATCTGCGAGTTTTTGTTGCTCTCCAATCTGGGGGAGCAACTTTTTTTTACAAGTGCTCCTTCTTCTGTTTGGCGAAATCAAATATCGAAAGGAGCAGTTCCAAAATGAAACACAACAAATTTTTGACAGCGATTATCGCTGTCCTGCTGTCGTGCACGCTTGCGGCGTGCGGCGGACAGGCGGGAACGCGGCAGACGACTGCCGTGACGGAGGCGGTTACGAAGGAGACAACGGTGGCGGCCGCGGAGACCACGACAGAAGAGGTATCAGAAGTTGCCGCGGAAGAGACCGCAGCAGAAATCACGGAGACGAAGACAGAAGTATCAGAAGAAGCGTCTGAGGCCGATGGGGCGTCCGGCGAGGTATCCGGCCCCGTCACGGTCACCGACATGCTGGGCCGTGAGGTCACGCTGGAAGAGCCGGCGACACGGGTCGTGGCGCTTACGGCTTCCGACTGTGAGATCCTTTACGCGATCGGTGCCGGCGATATGCTGGTGGGACGCGGCACTTACTGCGACTATCCGGCAGAAGTTCTTGATGTTCCGGAAGTGCAGTCCGGTTCTGAGACGAATATCGAGGAAATTCTGGCGCTGGAGCCACAGCTTCTGATTATGAGCACGATGTCGCAGACCGAGGAGCAGGCAGCGCAGCTGGAGGCTGCCGGCGTCCAGGTCGTAATCAGCGACGCACAGGATATTGCCGGCGTTTACACGGCGATTGAGATGATTGGAAAGCTGATGGGCAAGGAGGAAAACGCCGCGGAAGTGATCGAGAGCATGAAGACGACGTTTGCAGAGATCGAGGAGAAGTCAGGCGGCGACGGCAGCCAGAGCATTTACTTCGAGGTATCGCCGCTGGAGTACGGCCTTTACACGGCGGGAGCCCATACCTTTATGGATGAGGTAGCCAATATGCTGGGCCTTAAGAACTGTTTCGCCGACGTGGAGGGCTGGAGCGCCATTTCTGAGGAACAGGTACTGGAGCGAAACCCGGATTATATTTTGACCATTACGCTTTATTATGGCGAGGGTCCTACGCCTGAGGAGGAGATCCTGGGGCGCGCCGGCTGGGAAAATGTGACGGCAGTGAAGAATAAGGCGATCCTGAATCTGGTGGATAATGAGCTGTCCCGTCCGGCACCGCGTCTGGCGGACGGCGCGAAGATGTTATTTGATTTTGTGTATGGAGAAGGTGCCGAGTAGGGCGCGGAATAAAAGACGGACTACTGTGAAGCGGTCTCTGACGTCAGATTTCCAGCCGGAGAGGAGAGCCTATGAGATCAAGGTCAGACAGATTTTCTTTTATAGAACTTTTGATTTTTGCCGCGGTGGCCTTTGCGGTGCTCTGTCTCTGCGTTTGCATCGGAAGCGTCAGCATCTCTCTTGCGGATACTTTGTCCGTGCTCTGGGATGGAGTGAAGTATCAGGCCGGCTGGACTTCGGCTGCCCCTGAGGGCCTGCAGGCGTCGATCATCCTGTCGGTCCGCCTGCCGCGGGTGCTTTGCGTCGCTATGACCGGCGCTGCGCTGGCGCTGGCGGGCGGCGCCATGCAGGGACTTCTTAAGAATCCGCTGGCAGACGGTTCTACGCTGGGCGTGTCCTCGGGGGCGGCGCTGGGGGCGGTGATTGCTATCGCCCTCGGTATCCGTTTCCCGGGACTGCCGTTTGCGGGAACTATGGTCATGGCGATTGTGTTCGCGTTTCTGTCGTTGGTATTGATCCTCACGCTTGCTTACCGGCTGGATTATTCGCTGGCCACCAATACGATCATTCTGATCGGCGTGATATTTTCCATGTTCGTGTCCAGCCTGATGAATATTATCGTGACGTTCGCGGCGGACCGGATCCAGAATATCACGTTCTGGACCATGGGGAGCCTGCAGGGCGCCAGCTATCAGAATGCGCTGGTGCTTTTGGGCGTTCTGGTGATCTTCGGCGGTATCATTCTGCGCCGTGCGCAGGAGCTGAACGCGTTTGCCGTCAGCGAGGACAATGCCCGCCACATCGGCGTGGATGTGCGGCGTGTAAAACTGGTCATACTGATCACGGTGTCGGCTCTGATCGGCGTCTGCGTGTCCATCGGCGGGAGCATCGGTTTTGTGGGGCTGGTGACGCCGCATATAGTGCGAATGCTGGTGGGGCCGAACCATCGGCGGCTTCTGCCGGCGTCGCTGTTTGGAGGGGCGGTATTTCTGATGCTGGCGGACTTAGCTGCCCGGACGCTGTTGAGTCCGATTGAGCTGCCGATCGGCGTCGTTACAAGTCTGGTGGGAGCGGTGATGTTTGTGGTGATTTTCTATCGGTCGAGGCGGCGTGGCTAGCGTATGGGAGAAGGGAGAGGGCCGAATGCTTCAGGTAAATGATCTGACTGTGCGCTACGGTGATCTGACGATCGTAGACCATCTGAATTTTACAGTGGAAGAAGGCCAGTGGCTGATGGTTGCAGGGCCCAACGGTGCCGGCAAGTCCACAATGCTGAACGCGGTCACGCAGGGAACCGTCTATACTGGTCAGGTGCTGTTTGAAGGCGAAAACATGAAGAAGAAAAAGGCCGCTGAGCGTGCCCGCTGCGTCGGCGTGCTGATGCAGAATCATTTCGCGGAATACGCCTTTTCTGTGGAGGAAGTTGTGGCGCTGGGAAGGTATTCCCACGCACCGGGAATGCGTTCCAGGTCGCGTTGGTATGCCGGAAGCGACATTGGCCGCGGCGGCGGGGATGACCGGGCGGTAGAGGACGCGCTTGCGCTTACCGGTATGATTTCCCAGCGGAAACAGTCGATTCTCACCCTTTCCGGCGGCGAGCTGCAGAGGACGTTTCTCGCCCAGGTATTTGCCCAGAATCCGAAGCTGCTTCTTCTGGACGAGCCGACAAATCACCTGGATCTGGTGTACCAGAAACAGGTATTCGAACTGATTTCTCAGTGGCTTCAGACGCCGGGGAGGGCAGTCATTTCCGTGGTTCATGATCTGTCGCTTGCAAAAGCGTATGGGACAAAAGCTCTGCTGATGAATCACGGCCGCGCTGTGGCGTGCGGTTCGGCAGAGGAGATTCTTGTCTCTCAATATCTGGATTCGGTCTATCGGATGGACGTCGCCGGGTGGATGCGGCAGATGCTGGGACAGTGGACGGAATAGTGGCTGAACACGGCCTGGAATAAGCTTTTTTGTGGGATTTTTTCTGGAAAAAATGGGTTGACACGCCTGGAAACGTGTTATATAATGTGTAAATGTGACGTTAGACGAAAATGCTTTAACCAAAGCCCCGGATGAGGCATTTTGCGTATAGATGTTATCGAAAAGGTATCAGTGGAGTTATTACAGGAGGTCAACCGATGAAGAGTTTTATGGCTAGTCCGGCGACCATCGAGCGGAAATGGTATGTCGTCGATGCGACCGGATATACATTGGGACGTTTGGCAGCGGAGGTTGCCAAGGTTCTGCGCGGCAAGAACAAGCCCACTTTCACACCATTTATGGATTGCGGGGATTACGTGATCGTAGTCAACGCTGCGAAGGTTAAGATCACAGGCAGAAAGCTGGATCAGAAGATTTATTATCATCACTCTGATTATGTAGGCGGCATGAAAGAGACGACCCTGCGCGAGATGATGGCGAAGAAGCCGGAGCGCGTGTTCGAACTGGCCGTCAAGGGTATGCTTCCCAAGGGATCCTTAGGACATGATATGTACAAGAAGCTCCATGTGTACGCGGGCCCGGAGCATGAGCATGCGGCACAGCAGCCGGAAGTACTGGAATTTAAGTTTTAGGGTCTGAAAGGAGGAGAATAGCATGGCCGCTACAAGATATTACGGAACAGGCAGAAGGAAGAAATCCATCGCGCGAGTATATTTAATGCCGGGAACCGGCAAGATCACGATTAATAAGAGAGATATCGATGAATATCTGGGTCTGGAGACACTGAAGCTGCTCGTTCGTCAGCCTCTGGTCGCCACGGATAACGTTGATAAGTTCGATGTTATGGTTAATGTCCGCGGCGGCGGTTTCACCGGTCAGGCCGGCGCGATCCGTCACGGCATATCCCGGGCTCTGCTCCAGGCAGACGCCGATTATCGTCCGATCCTCAAGAAGGCCGGATATCTCACCAGAGATCCGAGAATGAAAGAGCGCAAGAAATACGGCCTCAAAGCAGCCCGCCGTGCTCCGCAGTTTTCAAAGAGATAAGGATTATTGCGAATTACAGCGCATGGAAAGAACTCCCGAGTTTATAGGCAGTGTTCGTAAAACAGTAACCATAAAATGAACGGCAACCGCCGTACAGGATCGGTTAAAAATCAAACTGTTTTACGGAGGAAACACCATGAAAGAACTAAAATCTTGTGAGTTCAATATCGACAACGGCTGCGTGGAGATTTGCTTTTCCGATGGGTCAATTCTCGCCATCGACTGTGCTGCTGTTGAGAACGGCATCGAAACGACTATGAATGGACGCTCAGAGTTGGATTGGCTCGTCTACAATGCCCCGATGGATTACGCTAAACTTGTTCTCGGCGGAGAGCTGGATGGATACCTGAAACGGATATCCGGGCCATACAGCGGCATCGGCTGGGAGTCCTGAAAGTGTAGAAGCGCCCACCTCGGTCAGACTGAAATGTTTGGCTGAGGTGGGCTTTTCTGTTTATTTGAGCATATGCGTTTCTCTGGGAGCTGGACGGTGAAATTCGTTCACCGTCACCAGTGAAGAACATATCGAATCGTTACCCCATGTTTTGGCGGGTGCTGTGCAGGGAGTCGCAAAACGCGACTCCCTGCATTGTCATCCCTGTAAATTGAAATAGCCATATTTGTTATTTCCGTTTCCGTTTGCCCTTTCCATGTGTGAGCTGCGGGCTGGCTTTCCCGCGCTGGCTGCCTTGTCTATCTTGCAGTTTCTTGGATTTCTTCAATATCCCAATCAGTGTGACAAATTCCTCTTTCGTGAGCGTGTCGTAGTCTATCCCCAAAGTGGTCAGATACCCTCTGATACGTTTCTCCTGCGGACTGCCCTCAAAGTCCATTGCCTCTTTCAGACTGCGGGCTACCTCTGCGGCGGCCGAATCTTCATC